>SKOX01000236.1 GCA_007119835.1 Paracoccaceae bacterium | reverse complement strand
TCTCCTCGGCGAACTGGGGATTCACGATCACCACGTTGCCGTAGAGGTCGAGGCCCCAGTCCGACATCAGCATCACCGAGATGTCGTCCTCCGGCACGCCCGCGGCCTTGAGGTTGATGAACGACGAGAACGAGAACCCGGTCACCGCATCGACCTGACCCTGGGCCAGCATCGGCTCGCGCACCGGGAAGCCGACATTCTCGATGGTCACCGCGTCGGCGTCGATGTCGTTGGCGTCGACGAAGGCCGCCCACTGCGCGAAGGCCCCGTCGGGCGCCGGCGCGCCGAGCGTCCTTCCCTCGAGGTCCTTCGGCTCCTCGACGCCGAGCGACCGCCGCCCGATGATCGCGAAGGCCGGGTTGTTGTAGACCATCAGCACGCCGCGCACGTCGAGGTCGGGGTTCTGGTCGCGGAACCGGATCAGCGAGTTGATGTCGGCGAAGCCCATCTGGTAGGTGCCCGACGCCACCCGCGGGATCGCCTCGAGCGAGCCCTGGCCGGTGTCCATCGTCACGGCGAGCCCCTCCTCCTCGTAATAGCCGCGGTCGAGCGCCATCAGGAACGGCGCCGCCGGCCCCTCCCAGCGCCAGTCGTTGGCATAGGCGATCCGCGTCTGGGCCTCGGCCACCGCCGCGAAACCGAGCGAGCCCGCGAGCGCGATTGCGATCACTCTCATGTCCGATGTCTCCCCGTTGGACTTTCGTGCAGGCTAAGGCGGCGAGCGCCCCGCGCGCAACTGCATTCACGCGATCGGAACCCGGCCTCTGCCCAATTCGCCGGCGCTCCGACCGCCACTGCCCAAGCCGTGACCGCTGCCGCGGCGCGCCCGGCACACGGCGGGGGCCGGAGGGACGGATACCCGCCCCTCCCTTCGCCCCGGCCGTTTCCAAATCAGAGACTATCAGTGCGTCCGAAGCCACTTTGTCCGCGGGACCGCAGTCGCTATCTCACGGTCAACCGCGAAAGAGGAGGACAGACCATGCTCACCGCCATCGAGGGCCTGCACCACGTCACGTCCATGGCCGCCGACGCGCGCGCCACCGACGCCTTCTTCACCCGCACGCTGGGGCTCCGCCGCGTCAAGAAGACCGTCAACTTCGACGCGCCCGACGTCTACCACCTCTACTATGCCGACGGCGCCGGCACACCCGGCTCGGTGATGACCTACTTCCCCTTCCCGCACATCGCCAGGCGCAGGCGCGGCGCGGGCGAGGTCGCCACCACCGCCTATGCCGTCCCGCCGGGCGCGCTGCCATTCTGGGCCGAGCGCCTCGCCCGCGAAGGCGTCGAGGGCCTCGCCTCCGGCGAGCGCTTCGGCGAGCCCGTCCTCGCCTTCGAGGGCCCCGACGGCGACGAGTTCGCCCTCGTCGAGACGCCCGGCGACGCCCGGACGCCGTGGCAGGCCGACGGCATCCCCGAGGACGCCGCGATCCGCGGCTTCCACTCCGTCGCGCTTCGGCTGAAGGACGCAACCCCCGAGGCCGAACTCCTGCGCTTCATGGGCTACGAGGAGGCCGCGCGCGACGGCACCGTCACCCGCCTGGTCCGCGCGGGCGGCAACGGCGCCCACCGCATCGACCTCGAGAGCGTCGCGGGCGCACCCCCCGCCCGCCTCGGCGCCGGCTCGGTCCACCACATAGCCTTCGCCGTGCCCGACCGCGACGCCCAGGCCGAGGTCCGGCGCGCCATTGCCGCCGAGGGCTTCAACGTGACGCCCCAGATCGACCGCGACTATTTCTGGGCGATCTACTTCCGCACGCCGGGCGGCGTCCTCTTCGAGGTCGCGACCGACGAGCCCGGCTTCGCCCGCGACGAGGACCCCGCCCATCTCGGCGAGGCCCTGAAGCTCCCGGCCCAGCACGCCCACCTGCGCGAGCGCATCGAGCGCCAGCTCGTCCCCCTGGACTAGCGCCAGCTCGTCCCCCTGAACTAGCGCCAGCTCGTCCCCCTGGACTGGCGCCAGCTCGTCCCCCTGGATTGGCGCCAACTCGCCCCCCTCGACTGGCGCCAACTCGCCCCCCTCGACTGGCGCCAGCTCGTCCCCCTCGACCGGCGCCATCCCTGACCGGCGCCAGCTCCTCCACCAGGGCAGTGCCGGTCCGCCGCAACGGAGTGCCACCGATGATCGACGCCTATCGCCACCACGCCGAAGGCGCCCGCGGCGGGCGCCTCGCCTTCCTCTTCCACGGCACCGGCGGCGACGAGACCCGGTTCCTCGACCTCGCCCGCACCCTGCTGCCCGGCGCCCGCTTCCTCGCGCCGCGCCCGCTCGCGCCCTCCCCGGCGGCCTGACCGCCGCGCGCCGCCGCACGGGAACCCGAACGCCCCATCGTGCGGGGTTCTCTGCATACGCAATGCATACGGAATATGCATGGAAGGCATACCGGTTCGCGCGCCGTCCGGACCGGTCTCTTGCCCGGCCGCCGGGCATCCGCCCGATCAGTCCGGCGCCAGCATGTAGCCGGCGCCGCGCACCGTCTGCAGGTAGCGCGGCGCCTTGGGGTCGGGCTCGATCTTGCGCCGGAGCCGGGTGATCTGCACGTCGACGGCGCGCTCCTGCACCTCGGCCTCGCCGCCGCCGAGATCCTCCATGAGCTCGGTCCGGCTCACCGGCTCGTGCGGCTTGGCCGCGAGGATACGCATCAGCATGCCCTCGGTCGCGGTCAGCCGCACCCGCTCCTGCCCGCGCCAGAGCTCGCCGCGGTTCACGTCGTAGCGCACCGCGCCGAGATGCAGCGTCCTGGGCGGCTGCGGCCGGCTGGTCTCGCGCGGCAGGCGGCGGAGGATGGCGCTGATCCTGAGCAGGAGTTCGCGCGGCTCGAACGGCTTCGGCAGATAGTCGTCCGCCCCGGCCTCGAGCCCGCGGATGCGGTCGTCGGCGTCGCCGCGCGCCGTCAGGAGCAGGATCGGGGTCGTGAGCCGCTCGCGCAGGCTCTGGGTGAGCTCGAGCCCGGTCTCGCCCGGCATCATCACGTCGAGCACGATCAGGTCGAACTCGAGCCCTTCGAGGAGCCGCCTCGCCTGCGCCGCGTCCCGCGCCCCCGTGACCCAGAAGCCGTTGCGCACGAGATACTTGCCGATGAGCGCCCGGATCCGCGCATCGTCGTCGACGACCAGCACATGCCCGAGCCGCTCCCCCTCCCCCGTCACCGGAAGCGGCTCCGCGACGAACGGGGCGGGGCCAAGGGCCGCGCCAGCGACGGCCGAAGGCCGCCTGCCCTCGACGCCGCCCCGGCCTTCGCCACGCCGTTCATGGCACCCTGGAAAAGCAGCCGCTTCCTCGGGCGCCTCTCGCGACCGCCGCCCAGCACCGCAGGCCCCGCCGACCCCCCCCCCGCGGCGCGCGCCACGCGCCTCGA
>SKOX01000074.1 GCA_007119835.1 Paracoccaceae bacterium | reverse complement strand
GTCAGGCGACGGGCTCGTTCTGGGGCATCCGGCGGTAGACGAAGTCGGGCGGCGTGGCCTCGGCGTCGGCTTCGGCCTCCGCGACCAGGGCGGCGTGATGCGGCGACTTCGAGCAGACCGGGTCGGTCGCGGCCGCGTCGCCGGCCAGCGCCATGGCCTGGCAGCGGCAGCCGCCGAAGTCGATCGTCTTGCGCTCGCAGGAGCGGCAGGGCTCCTGCATCCAGTCGGTGCCGCGGAAGGCCATGAAGGCCGCGCCGGTCTCCCAGATCGCCTTGAGCGGCCGCGAGCCGACGCGCTCGAAGGTCAGCCCCGGGATGGTCTGGGCGGCGTGGCAGGGCAGCACGGTGCCGTCGGGGGTGACGTTGAGGCCGGTGGAGGCCCAGCCGCCCATGCAGGCCTTGGGATACCGGGCGTGGTGGTCAGCGGGGACGTAGTCGATGACGAGGGTGCCCTTCAGGCGCTCGCGGGCGGCGAGCACGATCTCGCGGGCGCGCATCGCCTGGGCGCGGGTCGGCATCAGGGCGGCGCGATTGAGCGCGGCCCAGCCGTGGAACTGCACGGTGGCGACCTCGAGCCGGCGGGCGCCGAGGGTCACGGCAAGCTCGATGGTCTCCTCGAGGCGGTCGAGGTTCTGCTTGTGCATCACCGCGTTGACGGTGAGCGGCAGGCCGGCGGAATGCACCCATCCGGCGACCTGCATCTTGCGCGCGAAGCCGCCGCGGTAGCCGCCGACGCGGTCGGCCATCGCGGCGTCGGTGCCCTGGATCGAGAGCTGGACGTGGTCGAGGCCGACGTCGTCGAGCTCGGCCACGCGGCGCTCGGTCAGGCCGATGCCCGACGTGATCAGGTTGGTGTAGAGGCCGGCGTCGCGGGCGGCGGCGACGAGCGGCACGAGGTCGGGCCGCGAGGCGGGCTCGCCGCCGGAGAGATGGACGTGGAGGACGCCGAGGGCGGCCGCCTCGCGGAAGGCGGCGATCCAGGCTTCGGTGGAAAGCTCGCTGTCCTTGCGCGAGAGCTCGACCGGGTTCGAGCAGTAGGGGCAGGAGAGCGGGCAGCGGTGGGTGAGCTCGGCGAGCATCGCCATCGGCGGGCTCGGGCGGGGCAGGGGAGCGTTCATGGGCGGACCTCCACGAGGCGGCGGTCGATCAGGCCGGAGAGGAAGCGGGCGGCGTCCTCGGCGATGCGGTCGGGCGGCGCGTCGTAGCGCGCGGCGAGGGTCTCGACGAGGGTGCCGAAGGTGGTGGCGCCGTCGAGCTCGCCCAGGATGGCCGCGCCGGTGGCGTCGAGCTTCAGGGCCCGCTCGGGCGCGAGCAGGACCTTGATGCCGCGCACGCGGTCGTCGTGCAGGCGGACGCCGCGGGGTAGGTAGGGGACTGCGTCGGGTTGTATCGTCATGCGGCGGATTCCCGAAGGCCGTCGCCGGGGCGCCAGGCGCCGGGGGGAATGCCGGCGTCGAGCACGTAGGCCGCGTGCAGCGCGTCGAGCTGGGACCAGAGCACGTCGGTCTTGAAGATCAGCGCGGCGGCGGCGGCGTCCTGCTTCTCGGCGGTGTCGGCGTGGTCGAGGACGAAGGCGAGGCCGAAGGCGACGTCGTCGCGCGCCTCGGTGATGCGGCGCTGGAAATAGGCGAGCGAGCGGTCGTCGGCGAAGGCGTAGTGCCTGAGCAGGCCCTCGATCCGCTCGGCGTGGATCTTCGGCGCAAAGAGCTCGGTCAGGGAGGCGGCGACCGCCTCCAGCAGGCTCGCCTCGCGCACGAAGCGGACATAGGCGTCGACGGCGAAGCGGGTGGCGGGGAGGACGCCGCCGGCCGAGCTGACGTAGGCCGGGTCGAGGCCGACCGCCTCGGCCAGCCGCAGCCAGCGGGCGATGCCGCCCTCGCCCTCGGCGGTGCCGTCGTGGTCCTCGATGCGCTTGCGCCAGGCGCGGCGCAGCGCCGGGCTCTCGACGCGGGACATGAAGGCCGCGTCCTTCATCGGGATGCGCGACTGGTAGTAGTAGCGGTTGACCACCCAGGCGCGCACCTGGTCGGGGGTGCAGCCCCCGCCGTGCAGCAGCGCGTGGAAGGGGTGCTTGTCGTGGTAGCGTTCGTCGCCGATCCGGCGCAGGCGGGCCTCGAAGTCGGCACGGGAGGCGGGGGCTCGGATCACAGCACGATCTCCATTCCGTCGAAGGCGATCTCCCAGCCGGCGGCGCGGGCTTCGGCCGCCTGCGCGCTTTCCGGATCGACCGCGGGGTTCGAGTTGTTCAGGTGGACGAAGACGCGCCGGTCGATGCCGAGCGGCGCGAAGGCCTCGATCGCGCCGCCGTCGCCTGCGATCGGCATGTGGCCCATCCGCCGCCCGGTCTTCGCGCCGAGGCCAGCGCGGATCATCTCGTCGTCCTGCCACAGGGTGCCGTCGAAGAGCAGGAGCGGCGCCCCGGCGAGGCGCTCGGCCAGGTGCGGCGTCAGCCGGGCGCAGCCGGGGATGTAGAAGGCGCGGGCCGCGCCCGCCCTAAGCTCGACGCCGACGGTCTGCTCGCCTTCCAGGTCGGTCTCGACCATCTCGCCCTCGAGGTAGAGCGGCACCTTGCCGGGAACGGCAAAGAGGCGCGCCTCGAGGCCGGGCGCCAGCGCGACGGGCTCCTCGAGCCGGACGACGCGCCGGTCGACCAGGGCAGGATCGAGGGCGCGGAAGATCGGGTTGCCGTCGAGGACCGCGTGGATCTCCGCCGTGGCGAACACGGCGAAGGGCTGCTTCTCGCGGAGCGTCAGGAGGCCCGCGACGTGGTCGATGTCACCGTTGGTGACGAGGACGGAGCGAAGCGGCACGTCGCGCGGCCCGGACGGGTGGAGGGCCGGCGTCGCGGCGATCTGGGCCCGGATGTCGGGCGAGGCGTTCACCACCGCCCAGGTCCGGCCGTCGGCGGAGGCGGCGATCGAGGACTGGGTCATCGACGGGATCCGGCCGGCCCGTGCCGCGGCGCAGTTGCCGCAGCCGCAATTCCACTGCGGAAGGCCGCCACCCGCGGCGGCACCCAGGATGCGGATCTGCATGTGCCCCCACCTGTTGCGCCGGCCCGCCGACGGGCGGCGTCGCCGTGCAATCACGGATGCCAGGCCCTTCCGGGCGCGGCCGGCATGACAGAAGACCCGGCGAAGCCGCCGGGCCTGGGCCGCGTCGATCGTCGCGGCCGTGCACCGGAGGGAGGGCCTTCAGGCCGCCCCTCCGCGTCCCGTCGCAATCAGAACAGGACCGGGTCGTCCTCGGCGGGGAAATACATGTTGATTTCCATCCCGCAGGTGACTTCCTCGATCTTCGGCGTGGTCCAAGCCATCGTGTTCCTCCCGGCTTTATGGTGTGCTTCGAGCATGTCCCAGTGCC
>SKOX01000473.1 GCA_007119835.1 Paracoccaceae bacterium | reverse complement strand
GCAGGCGGGCGCGGGCGGCGGTGCGGGCGGCGAGCCGCTCGATGCGCTCCGGGCAGGGCTGCATCAGCCGCGCGCCGCCACCCTGGCAGCGGCGGTCGCAGCCTTCGCAGGCCGCGCTGACGATGCGGCCGCCGAAGACCGTCGGACCCGTCGCCCCATCGATCTCGGGGATCGCGACCATCATCGTGGCCTCGACCGGCGAGAGGCCCTGGGGCCGGGTGGCCCACTGGTCGAGGCCCTGGAACTCGAGCGCGTGGGCGGCGATGTAGGGCACGTCGAGCGCGGCGAGCAGCGCCTCGGCGGCGGCCGCGTCGTTGTAGGCCGGGCCGCCGACGAGGCTGAAGCCCGTGAGCGACAGGAGCGCGTCGACCGTCGTCCCGCCGTTGGTCCGGAAGAACGCCTCGATCGCCGGGCGCCCGTCGAGGCCGGCGGCGAAGGCCGGCAGGACCCGCAGCCCCTGGGCCTCCAGCGCGCGGATCACCGCGTCGTAATGCGCCGTGTCGCCCGAGAGCACGTAGGCGCGCATCAGCAGCAGGCCGACCGTGCCGGTCGCGCCTTTCGGCGCAGGAATCCGGCCGGGATCGGTGGTTATCCGGCAGGCGAGGTCGGGGTGGTAGAGGCCGGTCTCGGGGTATTCCACCGGGTCGCGCGGCGCGAGGCGGGTGGTCTGGGCGCGTGCGTAGCGGTCGACGAGGAAGGCGACCATCGCCTCGACGTTGTCGTCGGATCCCGCGAGCCAGTACTGCATCGTCAGGAAGTAGGCCCGCAGGTCCTGCGCCTTGCCCGGCATGTAACGCAGGATCTTCGGCAGGCGTCGCAGCATCGCCATCTGCCGTGCACCGGAGGCTGGCGCGTTGCCGCGGCCGCCGCGCAACCGCTTGAGAAGCCCGACGACGCCGCCCGAGGGGGCGCCCATGTCGAGCCGCCCGAGCTTCGTCAGCCGCGCGACCTCGGCCCCGGAGATGCAGCCGATCAGCGCGTCGCAATCGGGTCGGCGCGCTTCGAGCGCGGGCAGGATCGCGCGGATGTGCTCGTCGAGGAACAGCATGGTCGCGACGATGATGTCGGCCTCGGCGACGTCGGCCTTGGCGCGGGCGAGGGCGGCGGGATCCTCGGCCCACTCCGCGGCGGCGTGCACGGTGAGCCTCAGGCCCGGGATCCGCGCCTTGAGCCTCTCCTCGGCGCGTGCCGCCGGACCCGCGACATGGGCGTCGAGGGTGACGATGGTCACGCGGATGGTCGCATCAGCGGGCATAGTGGGCCTTTGCCTCGTAGAGCGTGTCGATGGAGATCACCGCGACGCCGCGGTCGGCGGCGAAGCTCTCGGTGTTGCGCCGTGCCTTGCCGCGGACGAAGAACGGGATCTTCTTCAGCTCCCGCTCGGCTTCGGCGGCCCACACCGGCGCCTGTTCAGCCGGCGCGACAGCACCCGGCGCTGCGGCGTCCGGCACCGTGACGGCCGGCGCGGGCGCGACCACGACGCCCGAAGGCTGGACCGCCGGCGCGCCGCCATGCAGATGCGAGGGGCCGGCCGCGTCGTGGAACTCGAAGTCCTCGCGGAACATCGTCAGGAGATGCTCCTCGAGCCCCATGACGAGCGGGTGGATCAGCGTGTCGAAGAGGACGTTGGCGCCCTCGTGGCCCATGACCGGCGCGTAGCGCGCGGGGAAGTCCTGGACGTGGACCGGCGCCGAGATCACCGCGCAGGGGATGCCGAGCCGCTTCCCGATATGCCGCTCCATCTGGGTGCCGAGGATGAGCTCAGGGCTCGCGGCGGCGATGGCGGCCTCGACCTCGAGATAGTCGTCGGTGATCAGCGCCTCGAGGCCGTGGGCGCGGGCGGCATCGCGCACGGGGCGCGCGAACTCGCGGTTGTAGGCGCCGAGGCCGACGACCTCGAAGCCCATCTCCTCGCGCGCGACGCGGGCCATGGCGACCGCGTGGGTGGCGTCGCCGAAGACGAAGACCCGCTTGCCCGTGAGATAGGTCGAATCGACCGAGCCGCTCCACCAGGGCATCCGGAGGCCGCCCTCGTCCGGCGCGACCGCGCGGCCGGTGATCGCGGCGACCTCGGCCGCGAAGTCGCGCGTCGCGCCGACGCCGATCGGCACGGTCCGCGTCCAGGGCTGGCCGTGGGTCTTCTCGAGCCAGCGCGCCGCCGCCTCCGCCGTCTCGGGGTAGAGCACGACGTTGAAATGCGCCGCCGGCAGCCGCGCGAGGTCGGCGGGCCGCGCGCCCATCGGCGCCACGACGTTCACCCCGATCCCGAGACCGCCGAGCAGCCGCGCGATCTCGGCCGCGTCGTCGCGGTGGCGGAAGCCGAGGGCGGTCGGACCGAGGATGTTGCAGGTCACCCCTTCCGTCCGCGCCACGGGCGCCGCGGCAAGCGCCCGGACCAGCTGGTAGAAGGTCTCCGAGACGCCGAAATTCTCCTTGCGCTGGTAGGAGGGCAGCTCGAGCGCCACCACCGGCACCGGCAGGCCCATCGACGCGGCCAGCCCTCCGGGATCGTCCTGGATGAGTTCGGCCGTGCAGGAGGCGCCGACGATGATCGCCTCGGGCCGGAAGCGCTCGTAGGCGTCGCGGCAGGCGGTCTTGAAGAGATCGGCGGTGTCCGCGCCGAGGTCGCGGGCCTGGAAGGTGGTGTAGGTCACCGGCGGACGCTGGCCGCGCCGCTCGATCATGGTGAAGAGCAGGTCGGCATAGGTGTCGCCCTGCGGCGCGTGCAGGACGTAGTGCAGGCCGCGCATTCCCGTGGCCACGCGCATCGCGCCGACATGGGGCGGGCCCTCGTAGGTCCAGACCGTCAGCTTCATTCCGCCGCCCCCTGCCAGATCTCCGGTGGGAGGCCCGCCCGCGTCTGCGCGGGCGCGGGCGCGGGCGCGGGCGAGGGGGGCTCGATGCCCCCCGAGGCCGGCGCCCGAAGCTCTCCGGCGAGGGCCGCGAGGCGGGCGCGACGCTCGAGCGGGCGGGCGAAGAGCGCGGCGAGGTCGCCCGCCTGCTCGTAGCCGTGGACCGGTGTGAAGACGAGCTCGATCGCCCACTTCGTCGCCAGTCCCTCGGCCTCGAGCGGGTTGGCGAGGCCGAGGCCGCAGACGGTGAGGTCCGGGCGCGCGGCGCGGCAGCGTTCGAGCTGCAGGTCGACGTCTTGGCCCTCCGAGATCACCGGGCCGCCCTCGATCAGCGCGAGGTCCGGCCCGTGCAGCGCCCGGTGCAGGTAGGGCGTGCCGATCTCGAGCGGGACCATGCCGCATTCGCGCGCGAGGAAGCGCGCCAGCGGGATCTCGAGCTGGCTGTCGGGAAAGAAGAAGATCGACCGGCCGCTGAGGCGCGACGCGGCCGCGGCGACCGCCGCCCAGGCGCGGGCGCGCG
>SKOX01000134.1 GCA_007119835.1 Paracoccaceae bacterium | reverse complement strand
GGATGTTCATGGCCGGCGCCATCCCGGGCCTGCTGCTCGGGATCGCGATGATGGTTACCTGCTACGTCGTCTCGCGGCGCAACGGCTATCCGGTGCAGGCCTGGCAAGGCTTCGCCGAACTTGCCCGCTCCTTCGCCTCGGCGCTCTGGGCGATCGCGATGACCGCGCTCATCATCGGCGGCCTCGTCACGGGCGTCGCCACACCGACAGAGACCGCCGTCGTCGCCTGCATCTACGCCTTCCTCGTCGGCGCCTTCGTCTACCGCGGGCTGAGGATCCGCGACGTGCCGCGCATCGTGATCCAGTCGGGCGTGAGTTCGGCCGCGATCCTCGCCCTCGTCGGCTTCGCCAACGTCTTCGGCTGGATCCTATCGACCGAGCGCATCCCCCAGGCCATCGTCGGCGCCGTTCTCGGCATCACCGAGAACCGCATCCTCGTCATCCTGCTCATCAACCTCGTGCTGCTCTTCGTCGGCATGTTCATGGAGACGATCGCGGCGCTGATCATTCTCTTCGTGCCGCTCCTGGCGCTCGCCACCTCCGTCGGCGTCGATCCGATCCACTTCGCGACCTTCGCCGTCCTCAACCTGATGCTGGGCCTGACGACCCCGCCGCTCGGCGTCTGCCTCTTCGTCTGCGGCTCGATCGCCCGCGTTTCGCTTCAGGCGGTCGTCCGGGCGATCGCACCCTTCCTCATCTGCAACCTCGCGGTGCTGATGCTCGTCTCCTATGTCCCTGCGCTTTCGACCTGGCTTCCGGCCCTCGTCTTCGGGAACTGACCGCCAAAGAAGGTGACCGGCCCCCGAATGCGGGTGCGGACGACAGGAGGCTGCGGAAGTTGGGCGGGCGACCATCCTGCGAGCTTTCTGCCCCGAGCGTCAGGCAGTGCCCCTCCCGGGAGGTCACCCGCAGGTCCTCGCGCTGGCCCACGGCGAAGGGGCTGCATCGCAGCACCCGGTAGCGGTCATCCACTTCGTGGGTCGCGAGTCGAACGGACTCAGACGTGGGCCGCTTGGCTGCGGCAGCACGGCACTCCGAATCGGTCGTCTCGGCTCCGGCCGGGAGCACGCACCGACGCCGAGGATGCCGGCGTGCTCGGCTGGCTTGGCAAGACGACGGTCAAGCGCCTCCACCGTCAAAACGCCGCCCTCTCCGGGCGGATCGACGGCGCGGGCTTGGGCGTGATCCGCGCGATGCCAGGATGCTTGCGCCGGCGGTTGGCGCGGCGTTCCCGCTGCGCCGCGTTCGCCCGGTGCTCAAAGAAGCGGCGCACCGTCAGGAGGCACGCTTCAGGAGCATCAGGAGGCGCGCCTCAGGTGCTGTAGCCTGCTCAGCCCCTGCCGAAGCGGCCGTCCCTCGCGTTTGCGGCCCGGCGTTCTGTGAAAGCAGCGCGTACGGTGCGCCCGGAGGGCTGGCCGTGGCGCAGGAGAACGATCTGCGCGGAGCGACGGCGGCTCTCGTTGCAGCACGATCACCGATCGGACGGCCGCGCGGAGCCTTCCCGATCGCCCCTTGTTGCACTCGGCAGGGCGAAGCGGTCCGCGGCGGATCCGCCCAGGAGAGACAGCAATGACATATTTCTCGCGAACCGGCGGCGGAAGCCGCCTGCTGCTCGGCATGGCCGCAGCCGGGGTCGCCGCCGCGGCCTATGTTCAGCTCCGGAGCCGTCAGGCCGAGCGCGAGCACCCGCCTACGGGCAAGTTCGTCACCGCCGAGGGCGTCCGCCTGCATTACGCGGAACGCGGCGAGGGCGAGCCGCTCGTGCTTCTCCACGGCAACACGACGATGAGCATGGACTTCCTGCTCGGGCCCTACATCGATATGGCCGCAGCAAAGTACCGCGTCATCGTCTTCGACCGGCCCGGCTACGGCTGGAGCGAGCGGCCGAGGGGCCGGATGGTCTACGGACCGCAGACGCAGGCGCGGCTGATCCACGAGGCGCTGGCCAGGATCGGCGTCGAGCACCCCATCGTCCACGGCCATTCCTGGGGTGCGATGGCCGCCATGGCGATGGGCCTCAACCACCCGGAGCATGTCCGCGCGCTCGTCCTGGAATCGGGCTACTGGTATCCCACCGCCCGTCCCGACGTGCCGATGGCCTCGGCGCCGGCGAGCCCGATCATCGGCGACATCATGCGCTACACCTTCTCGCCGCTTCCTTTCCGGGCGCAGTGGGCGCCGATGGTCAAGATCATGTTCGCGCCGAGGGAGGTGCCGGACTACTTCTGGCGCTTTCCGCCCTGGATGGCGTTCCGTCCCTCGCAGCATCGCGCCGCGACGGCCGAGATCGCGCAGGTCGCGCCGGCCGCGGCCATGCTCAGCCGCAGCTACGCCGAGCTTTCCGTGCCGGCGGTGATCCTTGCGGGGCGCGAGGATCGGCTGGCGTGGACGACCTCCCATTCCGACCGCCTCGCCCAGGAATTGCCGAGCGTGCCCTACCGCGTCTTCGAGGGCCAGGGGCACATGCTGCACCACCTGGTGCCGGAGGACGTCATGGATGCCGTGGACGACGTGGCCGGCCGATCCTATGCACCGCCGCCCGCGACGCAGCAGCGCGCGGCGGCGCGCACCGTCTGAGGCCGACGAAGCCCGCCGGAAGCCGAGGCGCGCACCGAGCCGATGTCGAGGCGCGAGCGGAGATGGTCCGCGAGGCCATCGCCACCGGGCGCCTACGGCATGGCGGAGCCGGCCACCTCTGCTTCGGATCGCGCCTCGCACATCAGGTCCCACCGCAAGCTCGCGAGATGGTCAACGGACGACCGTCGCACCCTGTTGTCACAGGCATCGGGATAAATCGAAGTCGGAGCCCTTGCCGTGCCCTGGGGCCGCGTCGCGGCAAGGCCCCGTTAACCGTGCCGCGCGAGGCTTGTGGTGGTGGAAAGGCACGGGACGACGACGGATGGCGGACGACGAGGCTCCGGGATTCTCCGAGGAGGCGCTGCGCGGGCTCGAAGAGCTCCGCCGCCGCCTGCCGCCGCCCGATGCCGCGCTTGCTCCCGTCGAAGCGCGCCCTGCCGTTTCCGGACCCGCGGCAAGCGAGGCCCGGCCCCACTACTGGGGCCACCGGGAGCGGCTCCGCCAGCGGTTCCGGACCGGCGGCCCGGCGGCCGTGCAGGACTACGAGCTCCTAGAACTCGTGCTCTTCAACGCCGTGCCCCGGGTCGACGTCAAGCCGCTCGCCAAACGCCTGCTCGCCACCTTCGGCGACCTCGCCGGCGTCGTCGCAGCCTCAGAGGCACGGCTGATGCAGGTGCCTGGCGCCACGCCGCGCATCCACCTCCAGCTCAAGCTCGTCGAGGCGGTCGCCCGCCGCATGGCCCAGAGCGGCGTGCTCGGCCGCAACGTCCTCGGCTCATGGGACGCGCTCATGGCCTACTGCAAGACGGCAATGGCGTTCCGCGAGACCGAGCAGTTCCGCATCCTCTTCCTTGATGCGAAGAACGTCCTCGTCGCCGACGAGGAGCAGGCGCGGGGCACGGTCAACCACGTGCCCGTCTATCCGCGCGAGGTCGCCAAGCGCGCGCTCGAGGTCAATGCGTCCGCGATCATCCTGGTGCACAACCACCCCTCGGGCGATCCGAGCCCGAGCGCCGCCGACATCGAGATGACCGGCCGGATCGAAGACGCCTGCCGCGCCATCGGCGTCACCGTCCACGACCATGTCGTCATCGGACGCGGCGGCGAGGCCTCGTTTCGCGCCCTGGGCCTGCTCTGAGGCGCGCTCCTTCGTCACGGCGGCCCCGTCGCGAGCGCCAAGCCGGTGGCAGCCCCCTGCACGGTCGCTCGCGCCTGACGCGACCCGCTGCACAGACCGTGTCCCAGCGGACCAGCACGCCCCTCAGCGTCCCGTCGTCGCTCCTCTCAGGATCCAGCGCGACGCCTTCTCGGCCATCATCAGCGTCGGAGAGTTGGTGTTTCCGCTGGTGATGGTTGGCATGGCGCCGGCATCGACCACCCGCAGGCCGGCGATCCGCCCGCCCCGTCCGTCGCGCACGCGAAAATGCGCGTCGAGCACGGCCTTCGGGTCGCCGTCGCGGCCCATCGCGGTGGTGCCGGCGGGATGGAAGATCGTCGTGCCGATGTCGCCGGCGGCGCGAGCGAGATCCTCGTCGCTCTCAAGCTCCGGCCCCGGCTTCCACTCCTCAGGGCGGTAGCGGGCGAGCGGCTCCTGTGCCGCGATGCGGCGGGCGACGCGGATCGATTGGGCGGCGACGCTGCGATCTTCTTCGGTCGAGAGGTAGTTCGTGACGATCCGCGGCGGGGTCGCCGGGTCCGCGTCGCCGATATCGATGCGGCCGCGGCTCGTCGGGTTGAGGTTGCAGACGCTCGCGGTGAAGGCCGGGAAGGCGTGGAGCCCGCCGCCGAAGGCCTCGAGTGAGAGCGGCTGGACGTGGAACTCCAGATTGGGGTGCTGCCGGCCGGGCTCAGAGCGGGTGAAGACGCCGAGCTGTGAGGGTGCCATGCTCATCGGGCCGGTGCGCTTGAGAGCGTATTCCGCGGCGATCATCGCCTTGCCGATCAGCCGGCCGGCCATGTCGTTGAGGGTCTTGGTGCCGAAGATCTTGAAGACCACGCGGATCTGGAGGTGGTCCTGCAGATTGGCGCCGACGCCGGGCAGTTCGGCGCGCACCGCGATCCCGTGGCGCTTCAGCAGATCGGCCGGCCCCACCCCCGAGAGTTGCAAGAGCTTGGGGCTGTTGACGGCGCCGGCTGCGAGGACGACCTCGCGGCGGGCCTCCACCTCCACGAGGTCGCCCGAACCGCGGCGGCGCAGCTCGACCCCGGTACAGGCGAGACCGTTGTGGCCCTCGCGGAACCCCAGGCGCGCGACCTCGGCCTCGGTCCAGATCGAGAGATTCTTCCGACCGCGCACCGGCCTCAGGAACGCCTTCGACGTGTTCCAGCGCCAGCCCTTCTTCTGGTTGACCTCGAAGTAGCCGACACCCTCGTTGGTGCCGCGGTTGAAGTCGTCGGTCCTCGGGATGCCGGCGGCCTCGCAGGCGTCGGCGAAGCTGTCGAGGATCTCCCAGTTGAGCCGCTGCTTCTCGATCCGCCACTCGCCGCCGCCGCCGTGGAGCGCGCGGAACTCCTCGCCCGCGCCGGCCTCCATCCGCCAATGGTCCTCGTGCGCCTTGAAGTCGGGCAGCACGTGCTCCCAGCCCCATTCCGGCTCGCCGGTGATCTCGGCCCAGCCGTCGTAGTCGCGGGCCTGGCCGCGCATGTAGATCATGCCGTTGATCGACGAGCACCCGCCGAGCGTCCGCCCGCGGGGATAGCGCAGGGCGCGGCCGTTCAGCCCGGGATCGGGCTCGGTCATGTACATCCAGTCGGTGCGCGGGTTGCCGATGCAGTAGAGATAGCCGACCGGGATGTGGATCCACGGATAGCGGTCGCGCTTTCCCGCCTCGATCAGCAGGACGCGCACGCCCGGGTCCGCGCTCAGGCGGTTGGCCAGCAGGCAGCCCGCGGTGCCCGCGCCCACGATGATGTAGTCGAACGCTTCGGCCATCGTTCCTCCCCTTCCCGATCTAGACCAGAGCGGTGTGGGGAGGGCAACCGGCGAAGACCGACCGGGCTCGCCGCGGCGATCGCGCCGGGTGGCGGCGACGCGACGCGGGACGGAACCGGGTCCGATAGGCTAGCGTCGGGATCGGATGGCACGCGACGACACCTTGCTTGCGGGCTTCGACCGGCACGTTGCGGGCGCCTCGCCGGGGCAGCTCGCTTTCGTCGCCTGGAGCATTACCTGCGCCGGGCTCGCCGGGGCGCTGGCGCTCTACGTCGTGCTCACGCCGGGCTTCGCGGCGAGCCTGTTCGGCGGCGGTCCGGCCGCCGGCTATCTGCTGCGGCAGATCGTGTTCAACGGCCTGCCCGTGGTCTTCGCCGTGAACCTCACCGGGCTCTGGCTCTACGCGCGGGTGGCGCGTCGCGCCGGGCGGCCGCTGGCGGCGCTCGCCCTCGACGCGGGCCTGCGCGCGGTGCTGTTCGTCGGGCTGCACGCGGCGATCTACGCAGGCGCGGCGCGCGCCTTCGGCTCGTTCGGCGGCAACCCGTCGCAGGCCGTCGGCGCGGTCGGCCCGACGCTTGCGGCGGCGGCGACCTTCGGCAACCTTTCGGGGGTCTATCTCTACGCCACCGCCGTCAGCGCCTTCCCGCTCTTCGCCGCAGCCGTCGTCGACCGCGCGGGCGCGCCGCCGCTCGCCCGGCCCCTTGTCTGGATGATCCCGCCCTTTGCGGTCGCCTTCGCGGCCTATGCCGGGGTGGTGTCGCTCGTCGCGGGGAGGCTCTGAGCGCACGGGTGTTGACAGGCCGGCCGGCGGCGGGCAAGGCCGCGCGATGACGCCCCGCGACCGCCTCATCGTCGGCCTCGACGTACCGCACCCGCCCGCCGCGCTCGCCCTCGTCGAGCGGATGCCCGAGGTCGGCTTCTACAAGGTCGGCCTCGGGATGCTGACCACGGGCGGGCTCGCGCTGGCGATGGAGCTCAAGGATCGGGGCCTTCGGGTCTTCCTCGACATGAAGCTGTTCGACATCCCCGCGACGGTCGAGGCGGCGGTCAGCGGGCTCGCTCGGTTCGGCCTCGACTTCCTCACCGTGCACGGCGACCCCTACGTCGTACGCGCCGCGGTTGCGGGCCGCGGGCGCGCCGAGACCCGGATCCTGGCGGTGACGATCCTGACCTCGCTCGACCGTGCCGATCTCGATTCGGCGCTGATCGTGCCGGGCGCGCTCGGCGATCTCGCTGTGGAGCGCGCGCGGCGGGCCTTCGCTGCAGGGGCGGACGGGGTGATCGCGAGCCCGCTCGAGGCCGCGGCGATTCGGGCGCTGCCCGAGGCCGCCGGGAGGCTGATCGTGACCCCGGGCGTCCGACCCGCTGGAGCCGCGGCCCACGACCAGAAGCGTACGGCGACGCCGCGGGAGGCTATTGCCGCGGGGGCCGATCATGTCGTCGTCGCCCGGCCGATCATCGCCGCCCCCGATCCCGGTGCCGCCGCACGCGCCGTACTGGCCGAACTCGGCTGAGGCAAGGGCAGCGCCTCGACGCTTCTCTCGCAGCGCAACATCAGCCATCGCGGACGGGTGTCGGCGGAAGCCGGTGTCTCATCGCCCGAAGATTCGCCGGCCTGTGGCAAAGTGGTAGACAATGCCACCCGTTTGCAGCGTCCCGTTTCGCCCAATTTCGCCTCAGTGACGCGCACTCTGCAAATAGTGCCTTTTTTTCGGGCAAAATTCCGATTTCGGCCCCTGGCAGCGGGAAATCTTGCTGGGCGGCGTTGACTATGCTGCATTGCGTCATAACATAAGAGGCGTGATGCGTTGCATCATACGCGCCCTACGGGCGTTTCCTCCCTAGACTTGGGCCGTGCCTCGTGCACGGCCCTTTTTTTTTGCCTTGATCTATTCGGCCGCCATAGGGAGGGCCGGCCCTGCCAGGTGGGCAAGCTCGCCGACGACCTGGACGAGCCGGGCGCGGATCTCCTCGAAGCCAGCGAGGCGCTCGACGCGGACCTCGTCCATGTAGAGGCTGCGGTCGATCTCGATCTGCAGGGCGTGGACGCCGGCGCTCGGGCGCCCGTAGTTCTGGGTGATGTAGCCCCCGGCGAAGGGGGCGTTGCGGGCGACGACGAAGCCCGCCAAGCGGAAGGCGTCGGTGGCGGCCTCGATCAGCCAGCGGTCGCAAGACGCGCCGAAGCGGTCGCCGAGGATGACGTTCGGCCGCCGGCCCCAGACGCTTGGCGCCGAAGAGAGGGCGTCGTGAGGCATGGAGTGGCAATCGAAGAGGACCGCCTGGCCGAAGAGCGCCTTCTGGTCCTCGATCAGCCGGCGCAGACGCCTGTGGTAGGGCCAATAGAAGGACGCGATCCGCCGCTCGGCCTCGGCCAGCGGCAGCTTGCCGTCGATGATCGCCCTGCCCTCGGCGACGACGCGGGGGATGACACCGAGGCCCGCCGCGATACGCGGGTTGACCGCCCGGCGCGAGGCGCCGACGATCAGCGCGGGGTCAAGCTCGTCGGGCGCCCGGTTGAGGTCGACGCAGGCCCGCGGCACGCGGGCGGCGAGGAGCGGCGCGCCGGCTCCGGGGGCCGACGCGAAGAGCTCATCGACAAAGGCGTCCTCGGAGGAACGGATCTGCAGCCGGTTCAGCCGTGAGCGCGCGAGGAAGCTCGGCGGATACTCGGCGCCGCTGTGAGGTGAGCTGAAAACGGCCGAAGAGGCCGGAACTTCGGGCAGTCGCAGCCGGTAGACGGGGTCGCTCATCCTCGGGGCTCGCATGGTGCGCAAGATCTATATAGGGCAACGCGGGACGAGCGGAAAAGGTCTTGAACGCCGCGCCGCCTCCCCATATAGACGGCGCGGCCCGGCAGGAAGCCCGCCGGGCATCTGGGGCGTATAGCTCAGCGGGAGAGCACTTCGTTGACATCGAAGGGGTCCCTGGTTCGATCCCAGGTACGCCCACCATTCCCCCCTCTCCCGGAGGGGACCGATCGAAACCAGGCGCCGGCCGCGGCCGCGCGCGAGATAGAGGAGAGAGGCCATGAAGGTTGCCAATTCGCTTCGCTCCCTCAAGGCGCGCCACCGCGACTGCCGGGTCGTGCGCCGCAAGGGACGGGTCTACGTCATCAACAAGACCCAGCGCCGGTTCAAGGCGCGGCAGGGCTGAGGCCGCCGCGACGGTGCGATGTGAAGGCCCCGCTTCGGCGGGGCTTTTTGCTTTCCGGGCCTGACCGCTGTGCTCGTGCCGGCGCGGACTATCATCCCAGCGCGGCCTTGGACGGCGCCGGCGAAGGCATGGCCCGGCGGGCGGGGCGCCGCGCCGCGAAGGGCGCTCTGTCGCGGAACGGGCACGGGCAAGCGGCGTTGGGGCGGTAGGTCGGCGCGAGCGGCGCGCCGCCGCGACATTCCCACTTCCCGACATCCCGAGGAGACATCATGCCGAAGATCGCCGATGCCAAGATCGCGATTCTCGCCACCCACGGCTACGAGCGCTCCGAGCTGCGCCAGCCGCTCGAGCAGCTCCGCGCCAAGGGGGCCGAGGTCCACGTCATCTCGCCCGAGGACGGCGAGATCAAGAGCTGGGACAAGACCGACTGGGGCGACGCGGTGCCCGTGGACCGGACGCTGTCGACCGCCTCGCCGCAGGACTACGACGCCCTCGTGCTGCCGGGCGGCCAGATCAACCCCGATATCCTGAGGGCGAACCCCGAGGCGGTCGCCTTCGTGAAGGCCTTCGTCGACGGCGGCAAGACCGTCGCCGCGATCTGCCACGGTCCGTGGCTGCTGATCGAGGCGGGCGCGGTGAAGGGGCGCGACGTCACGTCGTATCACTCGATCACGACAGACATGAAGAACGCCGGCGGCCACTGGCAGGATGCCGAGGTCGTCGTCGACAACGGCATCGTCACGTCGCGCAAGCCCGACGACATCCCGGCCTTCATCGCGAAGGTCGTGGAGGAGATCGAGGAAGGCCAGCACCCGCGCGCCGGCGGCGAAGCCACGGCCCGCGAGGACGCGCCGGCAGGACCCTGATGCAAGTTGCAGGCGCACACGCCGCGCGCGCCTGAGGCCGGGGGTCGGGACGGGCAAGTCGCGCTTTCGGCGCTTGGCGTGGCGCCCGCCCCGCGTCGACCCAAGACGGTTACGGTCTGCATGGTCGATGACTTTATCGGCCTTCGGCAAGCCGCCCGAGCAGCGTGTTGCCGGCAGGACTCTCTGCCGGCAGTACCTCATAGCGGTTCGATCGAGGCATGCGCCGGATGGTGGCCCCGCGTGTCCGACGTCGTTGCCGCCATCGTCAGCTCCGGAATTCCGCCAGCCGCCGCACCTGCCGACCCGCGGCATCGAAGTTCGATGGGTCGAGCCCGGCGGTGAATGCCGCCGAGAGCTTCGGCCATTCGGGTCGGACGATCGAGAACCAGGCGGTGTCGCGGTTCTCGCCCTTCACGATCATGTGGCAGCGGAACACTCCCTCGAAGGTGAAGCCAAACCGCGCCGCCGCCTTCTTGGACGGCACGTTGCGGTCGTCGCACTTCCATTCGAACCGCCGATAGCCGAGCGTGTCGAAGACGTGGGCGGCAGCGAGGTGCAGCGCCTCGGTCGCCACCCGGGTCCTGGCGATCGCCGGCCCCCAGAGGATGCTGCCGATCTCGACCACGCCGTGCTTCGGATCGATCCGCATCAGCGCCTGACGCCCTTCCGCACGCCCCGTCGCCTTGTCGATCACGGCGAAGACCAGCGGATCGTCCGACGCGGCGGCGCCCTCCGCCCATCGTGTGAAGCTCTCCTCGTCGGCGGGAACGGCATCGAACAGGTAGCGGTGTCGCGCCTCGGCCCCTTCCGCCCGTGCGGCGCGGAAGAGGTCGCGCGCATGTCGGGCCGGATCCAGGGGCTCCAGCCGCGCGTAGAAACCGTCGAGCACGACGCGCTGCGGCCTGGCGGCGCCGCTCCAGCCTGACAGGTCCGCCCCGCATTCGTCCACGCGCATCCGGTTGCCTGACCTGTCTCGTTCCCGTCCGGTGTTGTCTATAGCCGCGGGTTGGCCGCGATCGAAGACCGGTTGACGGTCATGGTACGAAGCCTTCGCAGCGGATCAGCCCGGGAGGCGCTCGCCATTCCAGCGGCGGCCGAGCAGGAGGGCAGCCGCGATGCCGAGGAGCGAGAAGACCGCGCCGATTGCGTAGGTGCCGCCGCCGAGCGTCGGGTAGAGCGCCGCGGCGAGGGCCATGCCGAGGGCGAGGGCGAGGCCGCCCGCCACCGCCGAGAGCGCCCCCTGGGCCGAGGCGCCGTAGCGGGCCGGCACCGCGATCGCGACGAAGGCCATGGCGCCGAGGTGGGCGACCGCGAAGGTGACGGCGTGGAGCGCCTGGAGCGGCACCAGCGCCCAGCCGGTCGGATCGAGGGTCATGGCGCCCCAACGCACGAGGCCGGCGATGCCGCTCAGCCAGAGGGAGCGGACCGGGCCGAGGCGGGCGACGAGGGCGGTGCCGAAGGTCACGAGGAAGCCGATCTCGGCCGCGACGCCGACGGCCCAGAGCGCGCCGATCTCGCCCTCGCCGAGGCCGAGGGCGCGCCAGTGGACTGAGCCGTAGGCGTAGAAGACGGCGTGGCTCGCCTGGAGGAGGGCGACGGCGGCGACGAAGAAGGCAAAGGGCGCGCGGGTCAGCAGGCGGCCGATCTCGCGCATGTCGGGCGGGCTCTGCCCCTGGACGCGCCGGCCGCCCGGGTGGCCGGGCGCGAGCAGCGCGACGGCGACGAGGCAGGCGACGATCCAGAGGAGGACGAAGTCGATGTCGAGGACCGGGATCAGCGCGCCGACCGCGAGGTTTGCCGCGAGGAAGCCTGCCGAGCCGACCGCGCGGGCGCGGGCGTAGGAAAAACCGTGGGCGCGGGAGGCGGCGAGGCCGAGCGCCTCGCCGATCGGGCCGATGCCGGCGATGGCGGCGCCGGCGGCGATCGTGGCGGCGATCAGGAGCGGGCGGGTCTCGATGCCGAGGTGGGCGAGCACGACGACCGCGCCGAAGATCGCGGAAGCGACGAGGGTGGCGCGGCGGGCGTCGAGCCGGTCGGCGACGGCGGGGATGGCGAGGCCGGCGACGACGCGGGTCGCGGTGCCGAGCGCGGTGTAGAGGCCGATCTCGCCGGCCGAGAGGCCCCAGTCCGCGAGCCAGAGCGGCCAGAACGGCAGGTGGGCGCCCACCGCCAGGAAGAAGGCGGCGTAGAAGAGCGACGTGTGCAGGGCCGGCGGCCCGGCGACAGGCCTCACAGGCCGAAGGCGGCGAAGGGGAGGTAGCGCACCGGGTCGCCGGGGGCGATGGTGGCGGCGGGGTCGGGAAGTTCGACGAGGCCGTCGGCCCATGCGAGGCCGGAGACGCGGCCGGAGCCTTCGGAGCGGAAGGTCTCGACCGCGCCCTCCGGGGTGAGGCGGGCGCGGAGGTATTCGCGGCGGCCGGGCTTCTTCTGCTTTGCGAAGGCGGCGGGCAGCATGAGGCGGCGCGGCTCGGCCCAGGGGGCGCCGGCGAGCGCGAGGAGGGCCGGGCGGGCGAAGACGAGCGTGCAGACGAAGGCCGCGACCGGGTTGCCGGGCAGGCCGAAGACCGGCGTGCCGTTCCAGGTGGCGAGCGCCAGCGGCCGGCCGGGCTTGATCGCGATGCGCCAGGTCTGGAGGCGGCCGTGCGACCGGAGCGCGGCGGAGACGTGGTCCTCGTCGCCTGCCGAGGCGCCGCCCGAGGTGAGGATGGCGTCGGCCTCCGCCGCACCGCGGTCGAGGGCGGCGGCG
>SKOX01000099.1 GCA_007119835.1 Paracoccaceae bacterium | reverse complement strand
GTAGTCGGCCTCGCCGGTCAGGGTCCAGGCGCCGGTGATCTCGGCCGTCCGGCGGCAGAGGCCGCGGAAGTCCTGGGCGTTCTCGGCGGTGTGGGCGGCCATCGTCACCTGGACGAATGCCTCTACGGCGAGGCCGAGGCGCTCGGGGGACAGTACGGCGCGGTAGCCGGTGAGGTACCCCTCGGCCTCGAGGCGCTGCCGCCTGCGGCCGATCTGGCTCGCCGACAGCGGCAGCCGCTCGGCAAGCTCGCCCGCGGTCAGGTGGCCGTCGGCCTGCAGCGCGTCGAGAAGCCGGTGGTCGAGGCTGTCGAGCACGGCGTCTCCTCCGCATGACATGCGCCCGGCATGCGTAGATCACGCGCCCGCGTGGCGTCAAGCCCGCCACTTCGCGCACCCCTCGCGGCCACCTGCGCATATTCTGGCGCCAAATCACCTCTACCGGGAGAATCGCCATGGGTCCCTTCCCCCACGACGCGCCGCCATCCGAGATCACGTCCGAGAACCCCGCCGGCACCGACGGCTTCGAGTTCGTCGAGTTCGCCCATCCCGAGCCCGACAAGCTGCGCGCGCTCTTCAGCCGCATGGGCTACACCCACGTCGCCAACCACAAGACGAAGGCCGTCGAGGTCTGGCAGCAGGGCGACATCACCTACCTCGTCACCGACGAGCCCGGGCTTCACGCCACCGCCTTCCGCGACGAGCACGGCCCCTGCGCGCCGTCGATGGGCTGGCGCGTCGTCGACGCGAGCCACGCGCTCCGCCACGCGGTCGCGAACGGCGCCGAGGAATACACCGGCCCCCGCACCCTCGACGCGCCCGCCATCGTCGGCATCGGCGGCAGCCTGATCTACTTCATCGAAGGCGCCCGAAAAGCCTCGCCCTACAACGCCGAGTTCGACTGGATCCACGACGCCCACCCCGAGGGCGTCGGCTTCTACTACCTTGACCACCTGACCCACAACGTCTTCAAGGGCCGGATGGACGTCTGGTTCGACTTCTACAGCCGGATCTTCAACTTCCGCGAGATCCGCTTCTTCGACATCGAGGGCAAGTTCACCGGCCTCTTGTCGCGCGCCCTGACCTCGCCCTGCGGCCGCATCCGCATCCCGATCAACGAGGACCGCGGCGAGACCGGGCAGATCGTCGAATACCTCAAGCGCTACAAGGGCGAGGGCATCCAGCACATCGCGGTGGGCACCGAGGACATCTACGGCTCCGTCGACGCCATCGCCGACCGCGGCCTGAAGTTCATGCCGGCGCCGCCCGAGACATATTACGACCTCAGCCGCGAGCGGGTGCAGGGCCACGACGAGCCGATCGAGCGCATGAAGAAGCACGGCATCCTGATCGACGGCGAGGGCGTGGTCGACGGCGGCGAGACGCGCATCCTCCTTCAGATCTTCTCCAGGACGGTGATCGGCCCGATCTTCTTCGAGTTCATCCAGCGCAAGGGCGACGACGGCTTCGGCGAGGGCAACTTCAAGGCGCTCTTCGAATCGATCGAGGCCGACCAGGTCGCCCGCGGCGTCCTGAAACCCGACGCCGCCTGAGCCTTGCCGGCCTTCGCCGGCGGACTGAGCCTTGCCGGCCTTCGCCGGCGGACTGAGCCTTACCGGCCCTAGCCGGGCCGAGCCTTCCCGGCCCCGGCCGGCGGGCAGAAGCGTTGCCGGCCCCGGCCGGCCGCCGGCCGCCGCTCGCCCGCGGTGATCCGGCGGCCGGGCTGCGGCGTAGCCTCCTCCGGGTAGGGGCTGGTCCGGCCGAGCTGTCGCGCGCGCCTCATCGATAACGGACCGCCGTGCAAGGTGGTCGCTCGGGTTGCGGCGCTGCGCGTCTGGTTGGGTGAGTTCTTGGATTACGCCTCGTTCTCCGACTTTCCGTTCGCGCCCGCGATCCGCGAGGCGCTCGACGGGCTTGCCTATAACGCTCCGACCCCGATCCAGCGGGCGTCGATCGCACCGCAGCTCGCCGGTCGCGACATCGTCGGCATCGCGGCGACCGGCTCGGGCAAGACCGCCGCCTACGGCCTGCCGCTCCTGCACGCGATCCTCGCCGCGCCCCGGCGGCCTGCTGCCCGGACCTGCCGCGCGCTCGTGCTCGCGCCGACCCGCGAGCTCGCCCTCCAGATCGTCTCGAGCCTGCGCGGGTTCGCCGGCGGCTGGCCGCTCAGGGCCTGCCTCGTCACCGGCGGCCTGCCGCGGCGCAGGCAGATCGCGCAGCTCGAGGTCGGCGTCGACATAGTCGTCGCGACGCCGGGCCGGCTCATCGACCTGATGCGCGCCCACGCCATCGGCCTTCAGGCGACCCGCCACCTGGTGATCGACGAGGCCGACCGGATGCTGGACCTCGGCTTCCTCGCCACGGTGCGGCGCATCGTGGCCGACCTCGCGCCCGAGCGGCAGACGGTGATGTTCTCGGCGACGATGCCGCCTGCCGTCGTGGCGCTGGCAAACCAGCTCCTGCGCGATCCGCTTCGGGTCGAGGCGCCGGCGGAGCGGGAAGCCGGCCCGCGGGTCGCCGCCTGGGCGGAAATGGTCTCCCTCAGCCAGAAGCCCCGCCGCCTCCTTGCGATCGTGAACGCGCCGAAGACGACCAGCGCGATCGTGTTCTGCCGGACGCGGCAGCTCACCGAGTGGGTGCACCGCGCCCTGCAGCGCGCCGGCGTGCCGGCCGGCGTGATGCACGGCGGTCGCCGCCAGGACGAGCGCGCCCGCACGCTCGAGCGCTTCCGCAACGGGCGGCTCAGCGTCCTGGTGGCGACCGACCTCATGGCGCGGGGCATCCACGTCGACGGGGTCAGCCACGTCATCAACTACGACCTCCCCGACGACCCCGAGACCTACGTCCACCGGGCCGGCCGGACCGGCCGGGCGGGCGCCTCGGGAACGGCTGTCACGCTCTGCGCCCCGAGCGAGATCGGGAAGCTGCGCGCCGTCGAGCGCGAGATCGGTCGGGCGCTGCTTCCGGAGATGTGCCGCGCCTGCATGCCGCCGACGCGGCGCAAGCGGCGGCGCGGCGCCTCTGGCGACCCGCCGTGCACCTTCCGGCTGCCGGACGAGGCGGCGGTCAGCCCTCCGCCGCCTCCCGCCGCTCCTCGAGCGCCAGCCACTCCTCCTCGGCAGCCGCCAGCCGCTCCTGACGGTTAGCCAGCACCGCCGTCGCCTTGGCGAAGCGGTCGGGATCGCGGGCGTAGAGATCCGGGTCCGCCAGCAGCGCCTCGAGCCGGGAAACCTCCTCGCCCAGCCGCTCGATCTCGCCCGGCAGGGCCTCGAGCCGGTGCGCCTCCCTGAAGCTCAGGCGCTTCGGCCCAGGGTCGGCCGCGGCCTTCGGCGCGGCGGGCCGCTCCGGCTTCGTCGCCTGCCGCCCGCCCTGCGCCTGCCGCCCGC
>SKOX01000349.1 GCA_007119835.1 Paracoccaceae bacterium | reverse complement strand
GCCAGCGCGCCGCCCTCGCCGAGCGCCCGCTCGGCGGCCTCGAGCCCGCGCGCGAGCTCGCCGAGCTCGTCGTTGACCGCGATCCGGAGCGCCTGGAACGTCCGCGTCGCCGGATGCGGCTGGCCCGGCTTCGGGCGCGGCAAACAGCCCGCCACGATGCCGGCGAGCCGCCCCGTCGTCTCTATCGGCGCCTCTACGCGGGCCGCGACGATGGCGCGTGCGATCCGCCGCGCCGCCCGCTCCTCGCCGTACTGGTAGATGACGTCGGCAAGCGCCGCCTCCGGCAGCCGCGCCACGAGGTCGGCCGCACGCGGCCCCTCGCCTTCCATCCGCATGTCGAGCGGCCCCTCCTTCTGGAAGGAGAACCCCCGCTCGGCCCGGTCGATCTGCATCGACGACACGCCGATGTCGAGCACCACGCCCGCGAGCGGCAGCGCGCCCGCGTCCTCAGCGATCCGGTCGAGCGCCCCGAACCGGCCCTCCACGAGCTCGATGCCCTCGGCCTCGGCCCAAGCGCGCGCCTCCGCGAGCGCCGCTGGATCCCGGTCGACGCCGATCACCCGCGCGGCGCCCGCGCGGAGCAGCGCCCGCGCATAGCCGCCCGCCCCGAACGTCCCGTCGAGCCAGGTGCCCGCCACCGGCGCCACGAGGCGCAGCAGCGGCTCGATCAGCACCGGGACATGGGGCGGCGGCGTCATCATCATGGTCCGAGCCCGGCCTTGCGCCGCGCGTCCGCGAGCGCGCGCATGGCGTCGAACGGCTCTCCGCCCTCGAGCCCCTCGTGGGCCTCGTAGGCGGCAGGCTGCCAGATCTCGAACCGCCCGCCCACGCCCGCGAACACCGCCTCGTCGGTGATGCCCGCGGTCTCGCGCAGCTTCTGGCTCAGCACGATCCGACCGGTGTCGTCGACCGCGGCATGGGTGGATCTTGTGAGCAGCTGGCGCTCGATCCGCTCGCGCTCCTCGCCGTGGGGAAGCTCGTCGATCTGCTCCTCGAGCCTGGCGATGCCGACCATCGAGAAGCCGAGCAGGCAGTTCTTGGTGTTGCTGTGCCGGCCGTAGACGATGACGACCTGCGGCTGGAGGCCGTCGGTCCAGTCCGGGTCGCCCTCCTCGAGAACGCGGCGGAACGAGGCCGGGATCGACACGCGACCCTTGCCGTCAACCTTATGGGTCGACTCGCCCCTGAACCGCTTGGCCACCGGGCCCTACTCCTGTCCACAGGACCCGCGAAACACATGGCGGGCCGTGCTGCCTCGGGCACGACCCGCCATCTGGTCCCTCGTAGGTCCTGCCCGATCCGCGATACTTGTTTGACTGCTCGATCTGTCCGCGCCGGGTCTCGTTCTCGTTCCGGAAGAAAGGCGGGCCTGTATGAAACCTGCTCTTGTTCTGGCCTTGGGGTCTTCTTGCCCTTCGATGCCGACCGCCTCTCTTCTCTGTGAAGTGTGTAGCATGGGCTGACATGGGAAACAACGGGAATTTGAGCCCCAGCGCCCCGAGCTAGCACATCTTCATCTGCCGCAGTTATCGAAAATGCGCAGGAAAGTCACCGGGTTCGGTAGAAGTTGCGGATGCGCAACACCGCATCCACTACATCTGGTTGGCCGCGGCGCGCCAGAATCAAGACCTGCGCCAACCGCCCGAAGGAAGAAAAACGCCCGGCCGGGCGCTTTCATCCCACTCGGCGGGCGCAGATTCGGCGCGCCGGCCCCCGAATCGGGCGCCGGTGGCACGGAGTACCATGTGAGGAAACGCGCGGACGGCCTGTAAGCCGGATTCTGTGCCACGGGCTTTGGCCCGGCGACGACCATTCCTCTGGGCCGCTCCTCGCGAAGCGGCTCGAGCAGCCAACCCGGATCGCATCGGCGGGAGGAGCCGTGGACGCGGAGGCCCGCGCGATCCCTATTCGGCCTTGCTCCTGGCGGGGCTTGCCGTGCCGCCTGCGTCGCCGCAGGCGCGGTGGGCTCTTACCCCACCGTTTCACCCTCACCGGCCGGACCGGCCCGAAGGCCGGAACCGTCCGGCAGACTGTTCTCTGTGGCGCTTTCCCTCGGGTTACCCCGGGCGGGCGTTACCCGCCGCCATTCCTCCCCGGAGTCCGGACTTTCCTCGGGGTCGCCCCCGCGGCCGCCCGGCCGTCCGCGCGTCTTCCCCCTATGTGGTGACGCCGCCCGCGTCAATGAAGCCGTCCGAGCATGGAAACGCCGCCGCGACCGCTTCCGCCAAGCCGACGTCCCCGGGCTCGAGCGGCCCCGATGCCCCCGGCCGGAACCGCAGACGGAACGCGGCGAGCACCGCCTCCCGGCCGCCCGCCTCCGGTGCCCGGTAGCCGATCCGCTCCGCCGCTGCCGCGAAGGCGTCCCAGCCACCCGCGCCGGCGGCGCCAGCCTCCGCCCAGACCGACAGGCCGCGCCGCGCAAGCCGCCGCCAGTCGAACTTCGACCCCGGATCCGCCTTCCGCCCCGGCGCCATGTCGGAATGCGCGATCACCCGCGCAGGCGGGATCTTCCATCGCGCCATGACCTGCTCGAGCAGGCCCTCGAGCGCCGCCATCTGCGCCTCGGCGAAGGGCGGCAAGCCCAGCAGCGGCCCGGGATTGGCGAGCTCGATGCCGATCGAGCGCGAATTGACGTCCTCGACCGCGCCCCACGCTCCGGCCCCGGCATGCCACGCCCGCGCGGCCTCGGGCACCAGCCGCCACACCCGCCCGTCCTCGCCGATCAGGTAGTGGCACGACACCGCCGCCGCCGGGTCACAGAGCCGCTCCAGCGCCGCCGCGGCGCTCGCCATCGCCGTGTGATGGATCACGACCAGATCGGGCAGCGCGCCGCCGCGCCGCTCTCCCCGGTTCGGACTCGGCGCCTCGATCACCCCCCGAGGCGGCGGTAGGGCTCGGGATCCCAGCCGCAGGCGAAGCCGTCGCCCTGGGGATCGAGGTTGTGCGGATCGCGCTCCGGCCCGCCATTGGCCAGGAAGAACCGCTGGGCGTCGTCCGGCGTCGCGAAGCGCCGGCAGTTGCCGCGGCCGAAGGCGAGCGGCGACCGCTGGTAGCGCCGCTCGCCGACGCTGTGCGTCGTCTGCCTGGCGAAGACCGCGATGTTCGCACCCTGCGGCGCCTGGGGCACGGTCGCCTGCGGCTGCACGACCACGAGCTGCTGCCGCGCCTCCTCGAGCTGCCGCTCCGCGATCGCCGCGTCGATGCGCTGCTGCTCGAGCGTGTACTCGTTCAGGTTCAGCCGGTCGTCGTCAAGCGGGCTCGCCTCGGCGCTCCGCGGCACAACCGCCGAACCCGCCGCCGAACCCGCCGGCGCGGCCGCAGGCGCTGCCCGAACCGGCTCGGGCGGCGGCGAGGGCAGCCTTGGCGGCATCGGTGCCGTCGCCGTC
>SKOX01000506.1 GCA_007119835.1 Paracoccaceae bacterium | reverse complement strand
GGCCGGGCTCGAGGATCTCCGGCGCGAGGCGCTGCACCTCGGCGAAGGCATCGCCGAGCGCGAAGGCGCCGTCGAGGGGCGCGGTGATCTGGACCGCGCGCATCTGCGCCTCGCGGCCGAGTTCGGGGGCGACGGCGCGTTCCTCGACCGAGACGATGGTCGAGAGTGGCACCATCGGGCCGGCGGCCGACTGCACGAAGACGTTCTCGAGGTCGGCCGGGTCGTTCACCGGCTGGGCGGTGGCGAGCATCTTCACGTCGTAGCTCTTGTCCTCGACGAACACCTGGCCGACGGTGCGGCCGTCGAGCACCGCCTGGATCGCCTCGCCGAGGCCCTCGATCTCGATGCCGAGGTCGGAGGCGCGCTCGCGGTCGACGGCGACGAAGAGCTGCGGCTGGGTCGCGTCGAAGTCGAGCCGGACGGCGCCGAAGCGCGGGTCCTGCTGCATGCGCTCGACCAGCGCCTCGGCGGACGCGGCGAGGCGCTCGTAGCTGTTGCCGACGATGCCGAACTGAAGGCCGCGGCCAGCGCCGCGGATGCCGAGCGAATTGGGCTGGATGGCGAAGGCCCGCACGCCGACGACCTGGCTGACGAGGCCGTTGATCTGCCCGACGATCTCGCCTTGCGACCGCTCCCGCTCGCCCCAGGGCGCCAGCGTCATCACCACGAAGCCGCGGTTGTCGCGGTTGCCCATGCCGGCGATGAGGAAGAGGTTGGTGACCTCGCCCGACGCGATCAGCGGCTGCACCAGCGCCTCGATCTCGCGCATCCGGGCGTTGGTGTAGTCGAGCGACACGCCCTGCGGCGCCTGCACCGACATCAGCGCCACGGCGCGGTCCTCGGGCGGCGTGAGCTCCGAGCGGATCTGCCCGAACAGCAGCACGGCGGTGGCGGCGAAGAGCGCGACGGCGGCGATCACCACGGCGGGCGCCGCGAGCGCCCACCCGAGCGTGCGGGCGAATACGCCCTCGAGCGCGAGGCCGAGGCGCCCGACGGGGTCGGGCCGGGCATCCGCCGCGACCGGCCGAAGCAGCTTCGAGGCCAGCACCGGGCAGAGGCTGAGCGCGACGAAGGACGAGATCATCACCGCGAAGGCCAGCGTGAAGCCGAACTCGCGGAACAGCCCGCCGGTCTGTCCGGGCAGGAACGACAGCGGCACGAACACGGCGGCGAGCGTCGCGGTGGTGGTGACGACGGCGAAGAAGACCTGGCGGGTGCCGAGGACGGCCGCGGCACGGGCGCCCATGCCCTCGGCCCGCCTGCGGACGATGTTCTCGAGCACGACGATGGCGTCGTCGACGACCATGCCGGTGGCGAGCACCAGCGCGAGCAGCGTCAGGATGTTGACCGAGAAGCCGACGATGTAGATCGCCGCGAGCGTGCCGACGAGCGCCACCGGAATGGTCAGCGCCGGGATCAGCGTGGCGCGCGGGTCGCGCAGAAACAGGTAGATGATGCCGATGACGATGACGATGGCGATGCCGAGGGTTTTCAGCACCTCGGAAATCGCGCCGCGCACGAAGGTCGCCTCGTCCGACGAGACGGCGACGGTGACGCCCTCGGGCAGAACGGCGTTGAGCTCGGCGACGGCGGCGGTGACGGCGTCGGAGATGTCGAGGGTGTTCGACTGGGCCTGGCGCACGATGCCGAGGCCGACGCCGGCGCGGCCGTTGGCGCGGAGCATCGAGGCGCCCGGGTCGGGGCCGAGGCTGACGGTGGCGACGTCGCCGAGGCGGAGGCCGTCGCGCAGCATCAGCGCCTCGAAGCCCTCGGCGCTGGCGATCGCGGCGGTGGCACGGACGACGAGGCTCTGGTCGCGGACCGAGAGGGCGCCGGCCGGCGCGTCGAAGGCCGCGTCGGCGAGCGCGCTGCGGATGTCGGCCAGCGTCAGGCCGCGGCTCGCGAGCTGGGCGAGGTCGACGTCGACGCGGAAGACCCGCTCGCGGCCGCCGTAGACCTGGACGTCGGCGACGCCGGGGACCGAGACCAGGCGGTCGGTGACGATGTCCTCGACGATCTCGGTCAGGTCCTGCACCGAGCGCGACGCCGAGGTGATCGAGATGCGCATCACCGCGTCGGCGTTGGCGTCGGCCTTGACGATGCGCGGGTCCTCGGCCCGGTCGGGCATGTTGCGGATGCGCGCGATCGAGTCGCGGATGTCGGTGGCGGCGACGTCGAGATCGGCGCTGTCGTCGAATTCGACGGTGACCTGGCTGCGGCCGAACCGGGACTCCGACGAGATCGTCCGCACGCCCGCGACCCGGCCGGCCGCGCCCTCGATGGCGGCGGTCACCTCTCGGTCGACGGTCTCGGGCGCCGCGCCGGGGTATTCGGTGGTGATGGTGACGACGGGTCGGTCGACGTCCGGAAGCTCGCGCACCTCGACGCCGGAGAGGCCGGCGAGCCCCGCGATGACGATGAGCGCGCTGACCACGAAAGCGAGGATCGGCCTCCGCACGAACAGCGCGATCGCCCCGCCCGTGGCTTCGGTGCCGCCGCTGCCAGACGGTCGGGCGGGATGCTCGTGGCCCTGCGTCATGCGCCCTCAGGTATCCGTGGCCGGAGGCGCGGCCCGGCTGATGCCGAGGCCGGCCTCGCCGCTCTCGTCGTCATCGATGACGCGCACCTCCATGCCGCCGCGCAGCCGGTGGACGCCCTCGGTGACGATCCGCTCGCCGGGCGCGAGGTCGCCGGCGACGAGGATCTCGTCGCTCGACCGCCGGACGATCCGGACCGGCACGCGCTCGGTGCGCCCGTCGCGGATCGCCCAGACATAGGCGCCATCCGAGCTCCACTGGATCGCGAGCGGGTCGACCGCCGGATGGGTCTCGCCGGGGAAGCTCATGGCGATGCGGAAGGCCATGCCGGCGCGCAGCATGTCGCCGTCGTTCTCGATCATCGCCTGCACGCGCAGCGTCCGGGACGTCTGCTCGACGCGGTTGTCGACGGCATGGATCGCGCCGGCGAGCACGAGGTCGGGCCGGGCGAGCGCCGTCGCCTCGAGCGGGTCGCCGATCGCGAGCTGCCCGACCCAGCGCTCTGGCACGCGGAAGTCGACGAGGATGCGCGAGCGGTCGTCGATCGTGGCGATCTCGGTCGCGGTGGTCACCTGCTGGCCCGGCTCCACGGGCAGGATGCCGACGATGCCCGCGATCGGCGCGGCGATGCGCCGGCGCTCGAAGGCGAGCTCGGCGTCGCGCTGCTCGAGGCGGGCGCGCTCGACGGCAAGCTCGGCCTCGCGCACCTGCACGTCGGTGGTGGCGCCCGTGCCGCGCAGCCGCTCGAAGCGGGCGAGCGTCGTCTCCGCGTCCCGGACGGCGAGCTCGGCACGGTCGACGCCGATCGCCTCGGCGTCATCGTCGAGGCGCGCGATCGTCTCGCCCGCCGCGACCGAAGCGCCCGG
>SKOX01000200.1 GCA_007119835.1 Paracoccaceae bacterium | reverse complement strand
TGCCGGCCGCCGCGGCGGCGGCGGCGACGACGGCGCTTGCCGTTCTGCCGGTCGCCGGTCGCTTCCGCCGCCTCGGCCGGCTCAGCCTCGTCGCGGGCCTCCTCGGCGGGCTCCTCCTCCAGTTCCTCCTCGGCCTCGGGCGGCGCGACGGCCGGCAGAACCGGCTCGGGCACGTTGACGATGCGCGAGGCGGTCTTGAAGCGCTCGACGCGGTAGTCGGGGCTGATCAGCGCGGGGTCGCCCTCGACCCGGACGGAGAGGCCGAAGCGCGCCTCGATCAGCGCGATGTGCTCGCGCTTCTGGTTGAGGAGGTAGTTGGTGATCTCGACGGGCGCGACGATCAGCACCTCCTTAGACCGCTGGCGCACGCCCTCCTCCTCAAGCTCGCGCAGGAGCGCGAGCGCCATAGAATCGTCGGAGCGCGTCCGCCCGGTGCCGTGGCAATGCGGACAGGCCTTGGTCGTCGCCTCGATCATGCCGGGGCGCAGGCGCTGGCGCGACATCTCGAGCAGCCCGAAGGCCGAGATGCGGCCGACCTGGATGCGGGCGCGGTCGGACTTCAGCTTCTCCTTGAGGCGCTTCTCGACGGCGGCGTTGTTCTTGCGCTCGTCCATGTCGATGAAGTCGATGACGATCAGGCCGGCGAGGTCACGCAGGCGCATCTGCCGCGCCGCCTCCTCGGCCGCCTCGAGGTTCGTCTTGAGCGCGGTGTCCTCGACGGAGGCCTCGCGGGTCGCGCGGCCGGAGTTCACGTCGATGGCGACGAGCGCCTCGGTCACGTCGATGACGATGTAGCCGCCCGACTTGAGCTGGACGACCGGGTTGAACATCGCCGCGAGATAGCTCTCGACCTGGTAGCGCGAGAACAGCGGCAGCGGCTCGGTGTAATGCTTCACGTTCTTCGCGTGCGAAGGCATGAGCATCTTCATGTAGTCCTTGGCCTCGCGGTAGCCGCGCTCGCCGTCGACGATGATCTCGTCGATGTCGCGGCTGTAGAGGTCGCGGATCGCGCGCTTGATCAGCGATCCCTCCTCGTAGATCAGGCAAGGCGCGATGGACTTGAGCGTGAGGTCGCGGATCACCTCCCACTGGCGGGTGAGATACTCGTAGTCGCGCTTGATCTCGGTCTTGGTGCGGTTGGCGCCGGCGGTGCGGATGATGAGGCCCGCGCCCTCGGGCACGGTGAGCGTCGACGCGATGTCCTTGAGCTTCTTGCGGTCGGTCGCGCTGGTGATCTTGCGCGAGATGCCGCCACCGCGGGCGGTGTTCGGCATCAGCACGCAGTAGCGGCCCGCGAGGCTGAGATAGGTGGTCAGCGCCGCGCCCTTGTTGCCGCGCTCCTCCTTGACGACCTGGACAAGGAGGATCTGGCGGACCTTGATGACCTCCTGGATCTTGTAGCGGCGCATCGGACGGCCGCGCGGACGCGCCCGCTCCTCCTCCACGTCGTCGCCGCCGACCTGCTCGTAGGATTCGCGCCGACCGTCGCCTGCCGCGGCGGCGCGGTCCTCCTCCTCGTCACCCTCGTCGCCCGGCTCTTCGGGCACATCGATCTCGATCTCGCCGGACGCGGCAGAGGGCGGCGGCAGATCCGCGAGCGCCGGCGACTCCGGATCGCCGGCCTTCTCGTCCGCCGCGTCGGCAGGAGCCTCCGCGGGCGGGGCGCCTTCCTCCATGCCCGGCGGGATCTCGCCTGTGACGACCGCGTCCTCGGTCGCCGGCGCGCCGTCCTTGGCCGCGACCGAGCGGCGGCGGCTGCGGGTGCGGCTCTTCGGCTTTTCCTTCGCGCCCCGGCCGTTCTCCTCCTCCGAGGCGCGCGCGAAGGCGGCCTCCTCGGCTAGGAGCGCCTCGCGGTCCTCCTTGGGGATCTGGTAGTAGTCGGGATGGATCTCCGAGAAGGCGAGGAAGCCGTGCCGGTTACCGCCATACTCGACGAAGGCCGCCTGGAGCGACGGCTCCACGCGGGTGACCTTGGCGAGGTAGATGTTTCCGGTGAGCTGTCGTCGCGAGTGGCTCTCGAAGTCGAACTCTTCAACCTTGTTGCCGTCCACCACGACGACGCGGGTTTCCTCCGCGTGCGTGGCGTCGATGAGCATTTTCTTTGCCATGTTTTCCGTCGGGCGCGCGGGGTCGCGGTGGCCCCTTGGGGGTCCGCATTGCCACGCGATGTCCTCTGAGGCGGGACCGCACTTGCGCGGCCGTGACCGGCGAGCCGGGGACGGCCCTCCGCGTCGACGGCACAGGCAGGGATCGTGTCACCGCGGTTCCTCTTTGCCGCGCGGGACTTGCCCGCGCTCGTTCCATAGGCGCCACGGTTTCGACATCGTGGCGCAAGCGCCTGTCGCAGGGCCGGCGGGGCGGACGATGGGGCGTCCGCCAGACCGCCGGTTGCGACGAAAACGATCGCGTGCCGGGTGCTGCTCACCCGGGCACGCCTGTTCGACATTAGCCGCCCGGACCGCTCGAACACAATCGGTTTTTAGTAGAAGGGTCGGAGCGCCATTGCCGCCGAGGCGCCGCCGGCCGGCGCGGAGCCTCGCGGCCACGTGACCCGGAGCGACCGGCGTTTCTTTGACGTTCTCCTCCCCCTCCGGTAGGATCGCGCTTTAAACCGGTTCGGGACAGTGTGATCGTGGTCGGCCTTTTTTCGAGGTTTCTCGGGTTTCTCTTCAGCTGGCTGTCGCTGGGACTGATCTTCGGTCTCGGGACGCTCGCGGGCATCTTCGTGATATATGGCCGGGATCTGCCCGATCACGCCCAGCTCGCCCAGTACGAGCCGCCGACGCTGTCGCGCATCTATTCCGGCGAGGGCGAGCTTATGGACGAGTTCGCCCGCGAACGGCGCATCTTCACGCCGATCGACGAGATCCCCGAGCGGATCAGGCAGGCCTTCATCGCCGCTGAGGATCGCAACTTCTACGACCATGCCGGCTTCGACCCGCGCGGCATCGCGGCGGCGCTGGTCGAGGCGGCCCAGGGTGGCCGGCTGCGCGGCGCCTCGACGATCACCCAGCAGGTGATGAAGAACTTCCTGCTCACCGGCGACCGCTCGGGCGAGCGCAAGATCCAGGAGATCATCCTCGCCACGCGGCTGGAGTCGACGCTCTCCAAGGACCGGATCCTCGAGCTCTACCTCAACGAGATCTTTCTCGGCCAGAACAGCTACGGCGTGACGGCGGCCGCGCAGGCCTACTTCGCCAAGTCGCTGGAGGAACTGACGCTGGCCGAGATCGCGTATCTCGCCGCCCTGCCCCAGGCACCGAGCCTGCTTCATCCCGTCCGCGCCCGCAGCCGTGCACTGGCACGGCGTGCCTACGTGCTGAACCAGATGCACGAGAACGGCTTCATCACGCGCGCCGAGCACGACGCGGCCAATGCCGAACCGCTCGCCACGGTCCAGAGCGGCGACATCGTCTCGCACCGCCGGCAGATGCCGCCGCGGGACTACTTCACCGACGAGATCCGCCGGCAGCTCTCCGCCTCCCTCGGCGACGAGAAGCTCTTCACCGGCGGCCTGACGATCCGCGCGACCGTCGAGCCCGACCTGCAGGAGGTCGCGGCAGATGCGCTGCGCGAGGGGCTGGAGAACTACGACCGCGCGCAGCGCATCTATCGCGGGCCCGTCGCGGAAATCCCGGCCGAGACCATCGACCCCGCCGACGAGGACGCCTGGCGCAGCGCGCTCGGCGCGACCCGGGTGCCGCGCGACATTCCCGGCTGGCTGCCCGCCGTGGTGCTCGCGGTCGGCGACAACACCGTCCGGGTCGGCATCGAGGGTGTCGACGAGGATGCGGACGGCCACTTCGTGCCCTTCTCCGACTTCAACTGGGCGCGGGTCCGCGACCGCAACAACATGACGCGGCTGATGGAGCCGCAGCGGCCGGCCGATACCTTTGCGGTCGGCGACGTCATCCACGTCCGCGCCATCGAGCAGGGCGGCGAGTTCCAGCGCTGGTCCTACCGCCAGATCCCCGAGGTGCAGGGCGCCTTCATGGCGATGGACACCCATACCGGCCGCGTCCTCGCAATGCAGGGCGGCTTCTCCTACCAGTCGAGCGTCTTCAACCGCGCGACCCAGGCGCTGCGCCAGCCCGGCTCGGCCTTCAAGCCCTTCGTCTTCGCCGCCGCCCTCGACAACGGCTATTCGCCGGCGACCATCGTCGTCGACGCCCCCGTGGAGGTCGCGACCGGCTCCGGCATCTGGCGGCCGACGAACGCCTCGAACACCTTCTACGGCCCCGCGCCGATGCGGACCGGCCTCGAGATGTCGCGCAACCTGATGACGGTGCGCATCGCCCAGGACACCGGCATGGACGTCGTCGGCGAATATGCCGAGCGCTTCGGCGTCTACGACAACATGCCGGAAATGCTGTCCTACTCGCTCGGCGCCGGCGAGACGACGCTCTTCAAGATGGTGGCGGCCTACGCGATGTTCGCCAACGGCGGCATCCAGGTGGAACCGACGCTGGTCGACCGGGTGCAGGACCGCTTCGGCCGCACGATCTTCCGCCACGACCGGCGTCCTTGCGAGAACTGCACGGGCGAGATCGGCGCCGCGACCCAGCCGCTCATCCGCACCAATGCCGAGCGGATCATGGACCCGATCACCGCCTACCAGATCACCTCGATGCTCCAGGGCGCGGTCAGCCGCGGCACGGCGGCCTCCTCGGTCGGCACCCTCGGGCTCAACCTCGCGGGCAAGACCGGCACGACGAACGACTCTAAGGACGTCTGGTTCGTCGGCTACTCGCCGCGCATCGCCGCGGGCTGCTACATGGGCCACGACCGGCCGCGCAACCTCGGGCCCTCGGCGTTCGGCGGCACGCTCTGCGCGCCGATCTTCCAGAAGTTCATGGCGCGGGCGATGGCCGACCAGGGCCCGGTCCATTTCGCCACGCCGCCGGGCGGGCGCTTCATCAAGATCGACCGCCGCACCGGCCAGCGCCTGCCCGACGACGCGAGCGGCCCGAACGTCCAGCTCGAATACATCCGCGACGGCCAGGAGACCGTGGTCGGCGGCTACGGCCGGACGGTGGATGGCGGATGGCGCATGGGCGCGGACGTGCCGCTCGTCTCCGACGGCTCGACCCGCAGGGTCCAGGAAATCACCATCGGCGGCGAGACGCGCCAGCTGCCCTCCCGTCCCTCCATGGGCACGATTTCGGGCGGCGGCCTCTACTGAACGCAGCGGCGGGCGAACGCCGCGCGGTCGTCACCCCAATTTCAGCTGAAGACCGATGGCGTGTCGCTCACGGCAGCTTGCCAGCCGCGGCAGGCCAAGCGCGCGGGCCGCCCACCCTCGGCCGGGAGCGCTTGCCGGCGACGCCGCTGTGCCCACAGCCGCATCCTTCCGGCCGGAGGCCGGGAGGATGCACGCGACTCGGCCTCGGCACGGGGCCTCCGCCTGGAAAGACGATGGCGCGGCCGGGCCGGATCCAGCCGCACCGCAGACATGAAAAGGCCCCCGCCGAGATCTCGGCGGGGGCCTCCTTTTTTGCGGGCCGGCTCGTCCCGGTTGATCGATCGGCGCGCTACTCTGCGTCGAAAGGCGCTGCCTCCTGCATCGCCTCTTCCTCGGAAAGCGCCGCTTCGGCCGCCGCCTGACGCTCCTCGATGATCCGGCGGTCGCGATCGGATGCAATCCGCTTGGCCTCCTGCGCGGCGCGCCCTGTCCCGGCGGGGATCAGCCGGCCGACGATCACGTTCTCCTTCAGACCGACCAGCCTGTCGACCTTGCCCTGCACCGAAGCCTCTGTGAGGACCCGCGTCGTCTCCTGGAAGGAGGCCGCCGAGATGAACGAGCGCGTCTGGAGCGACGCCTTGGTGATGCCGAGAAGCACCGGCGCCCCCTTGGCAGGCGCGTGGCCCTTGGCGATCGCCTTCTCGTTCTCCTCGTCGAACTCGACCTTGTCGACCTGCTCGCCCTTGAGAAGCGTGGTGCCGCCCGAGTCGGTGATCTCCCACTTCTGCAGCATCTGCCGGACGATGACCTCGATGTGCTTGTCGTTGATCTTCACGCCCTGCAGACGATAGACCTCCTGCACCTCATCGATCAGGTAGTCCGCCAGCGCCTCGATGCCCATGATCGACAGGATGTCGTGGGGCGCCGGATTGCCGTCCATGATGTACTCACCCTTCTGGATGAAGTCGCCTTCCTGGACGGGGATGTGCTTGCCCTTGGGCACCATGTACTCGATCGTCTCGAGCCCCTCCTCGACCGGCTCGATCGAGATGCGGCGCTTGTTCTTGAAGTCCTTGCCGAACCGCACGTGCCCGGAGATCTCCGCGATGATCGCGTGATCCTTGGGCCGCCGCGCCTCGAAGAGCTCGGCCACCCGCGGCAGACCGCCGGTGATGTCCTTGGTCTTCGCGCCCTCGCGCGGGATGCGCGCGATGACGTCGCCCGGCCGCAGCTCCTGTCCGTCCTCGACGGAGAGGATCGCGTCGACCGACATCGCGTGGACCTCTGGATTGCCGCTGTCGAGCCGCACCGGCTCGCCTGTGGCGGGATCCATGACGATGACCTCGGGCTTCAGGTCCGAGCCGCGCGGCACGGACCGCCAGTCGGAAACGATCTTCTGAGTGATGCCCGTCGCGTCATCCGTCTCCTCGCGCACCGAGATGCCCTGGACCAGGTCGACGAACTTCGCGACACCCGCCTTCTCCGCGATGATCGGCAGCGTGTAGGGATCCCATTCCGCCAGCTTCGCGCCGCGCTCGACCTCGGCGCCGTCCTTCACGAGGAGCTTGGTGCCGTAGGTGAGCTTGTGCACCGCCCGGTCGACGCCTGCCTCGTCGACGATCGCGAGCTGGAGCGCACGGCCCATCACGATCTGATCGCCCTGGGGGTCGGTCAGGATCGTGGCGTCCCGAAGCTCGACCCGGCCGGGCGTGTTGGCCTCCAGGAAGGACTGGGTGCCGCCCTGCGCGATGCCGCCGATGTGGAAGGTCCGCATCGTCAGCTGCGTGCCCGGCTCGCCGATCGACTGCGCGGCGATGATGCCGACGGCCTCCCCGACGTTGACCATCGTGCCACGGGCGAGGTCCCGCCCGTAGCATTTGGTGCAGATGCCGTCGTCGGCCTCACAGGTGAGCGGCGAGCGGATCTTGACGTCGAGCACGCCCGCCGTCTCGATGCGCTCCGCGTCCCGCTCCTCGATCAGCGCGTTGCGGTGGTGGATCACCTCCTGCGTCTTCGGGTCGAGAACGTCTTCCGCCGCGACCCGCCCGAGGATGCGCTCGCTGAGCGGCGAGACAACCTCGCCGTCGCTGATCGCCGCCCGCGTAGTGATGTGCTGGTCGGTCCCGCAGTCGTCGAGCTTGACGATGCAGTCCTGCGCCACGTCGACCAGCCGGCGGGTCAGGTAGCCCGAGTTCGCGGTCTTGAGCGCCGTGTCGGCGAGGCCCTTCCGCGCGCCGTGGGTCGAGTTGAAGTACTCGAGCACGGTGAGACCTTCCTTGAAGTTCGACACGATCGGCGTCTCGATGATCTCGCCGGACGGCTTCGCCATCAGCCCGCGCATGCCGGCGAGCTGCTTCATCTGCGCGGGGCTGCCGCGGGCGCCCGAGTGCGACATCATGTAGACGGAGTTCGGCTCGAGCTCGCGGCCCGCGTCGTCCTTCCGGGTCGCGGAGATCTCGCCCATCATCGCGTCGGCGACGAGGTCCGAGCACTTCGACCACGCGTCGACGACCTTGTTGTACTTCTCGCCCTGGGTGATCAGGCCGTCCATGTACTGCTGCTCGAACTCCTTCACCTGGGCGCGGGTGTCGCCCACGATCTCCCACTTGGCGTCCGGGATGAGCATGTCGTCCTTGCCGAACGAGATGCCGGCCTTGAACGCCTCGGTGAAGCCGAGGGACATGATCTGGTCGCAGAAGATCACCGACTCCTTCTGACCGCAGTGGCGGTAGACGGTGTCGATGACCTCGCCCACCTCCTTCTTGCGCAGGAGGCGATTGACGATGTCGAAGGGCGTCTTGAAGTTCTTCGGCAGGAGCGCGCCGATCCGGAGGCGCCCCGGCGTCGTCTCGAACCGCTTCATGACGAAGAGGCCGTTCTCGTCGATCTGCTCGATGCGGGCGGTGATCTTCGAGTGCAGGTTGACGACCCCCGCCGAGAGGGCGTGGTCGACCTCCTCGATCGAGGCGAAGGTCATTCCCTCGCCCGGCTGCCCCTCGCGGGCGATCGAGACGTAGTAGAGGCCGAGGACCATGTCCTGGGACGGCACGATGATCGGCTTGCCGTTCGCCGGCGACAGCACGTTGTTCGTGGACATCATCAGGACGCGCGCCTCGAGCTGCGCCTCGAGCGACAGCGGCACGTGCACGGCCATCTGGTCGCCGTCGAAGTCGGCGTTGAACGCCGCGCAGACCAGCGGGTGGAGCTGGATCGCCTTGCCCTCGATCAGCACAGGCTCGAAGGCCTGGATGCCGAGGCGGTGGAGCGTCGGCGCGCGGTTGAGGAGCACGGGATGCTCGCGGATCACCTCGTCGAGGATGTCCCAGACCTCCGGGCGCTCCTTCTCGACCAGCTTCTTCGCCTGCTTGACGGTCGAGGAATATCCCTTCGCATCGAGCCGCGAGTAGATGAACGGCTTGAACAGCTCGAGCGCCATCTTCTTCGGCAGGCCGCACTGGTGCAGCTTGAGCTCGGGACCGGTCACGATCACCGAGCGGCCGGAGAAGTCCACGCGCTTGCCGAGCAGGTTCTGGCGGAACCGACCCTGCTTGCCCTTCAGCATGTCCGACAGCGACTTCAGCGGCCGCTTGTTGGTGCCTGTGATGACCCGGCCGCGGCGGCCGTTGTCGAAGAGCGCGTCGACGGCCTCCTGCAGCATCCGCTTCTCGTTGCGGATGATGATGTCGGGCGCGCGCAGCTCGATCAGCCGCTTGAGGCGGTTGTTCCGGTTGATGACGCGCCGGTAGAGGTCGTTGAGGTCCGAGGTCGCGAAGCGGCCGCCGTCGAGCGGCACCAGCGGGCGGAGCTCCGGCGGGATGACCGGGATGACGGTGAGGACCATCCACTCGGGGCGGTTGCCCGACTCGCGGAAGTTCTCGACCATCTTCAGCCGCTTGATGATCTTCTTGGGCTTCAGCTCGCCGGTGGCCTCGGCGAGGTCGGCCCGGAGCTGCTCGGCCTCGGCGTCGAGATCGATCGCGGCCAGCATCTCGCGGATGGCCTCGGCGCCGATGCCGGCGCGGAAGGCGTCCTCGCCGAACTGGTCCTGGGCGTCGAGATACTCCTCCTCGGTCATCATCTGGCGGGCCTTGAGGTCGGTCAGGCCCGGCTCGATGACGACATATTGCTCGAAATAGAGGATGCGCTCGAGATCGCGCAGCGTCATGTCGAGCATGAGGCCGATGCGGCTCGGCAGCGACTTCAGGAACCAGATGTGCGCGACGGGCGAGGCAAGCTCGATGTGGCCCATGCGCTCGCGCCGGACCTTCTGCAGCGTGACCTCGACGCCGCACTTCTCGCAGACGACGCCGCGATACTTCATGCGCTTGTACTTGCCGCACAGGCACTCGTAGTCCTTGATCGGCCCGAAGATGCGCGCGCAGAACAGGCCGTCACGCTCCGGCTTGAACGTGCGGTAGTTGATGGTCTCCGGCTTCTTGATCTCGCCGAACGACCACGAGAGGATGCGCTCGGGCGAGGCCAGGCTGATGCGGATCTCGTCGAAGGTGCGGATCGGCTGGACCGGGGAGAACGGATTGGCGATTTCCTGATTCATCACGCTATCCTTGCATGCTTGAGGGTGTGGAGGGCGCAGTCGGCGCCCCTCACTCCGCTTCCGAGTCCAGAAGCTCGATGTTGAGGCCGAGCGAGCGGATCTCCTTGACGAGGACGTTGAACGATTCCGGCACGCCGGCCTCGAAGTTGTCCTCGCCCTTGACGATCGACTCGTAGACCTTGGTCCGGCCGGCGACGTCGTCCGACTTGACGGTCAGCATCTCCTGGAGCGTGTAGGCGGCCCCATAGGCCTCGAGCGCCCAGACCTCCATCTCGCCGAAGCGCTGGCCGCCGAACTGCGCCTTGCCGCCCAGCGGCTGCTGGGTGACGAGCGAGTACGGCCCCGTGGAGCGGGCGTGGATCTTGTCGTCCACGAGATGGTGGAGCTTGAGGAGGTACTTGTAGCCGACCGTCACCGGACGCGCGAAGCTCTCGCCGGTGCGCCCGTCGTAGAGCGTGACCTGACCCGAGACGTCGAAGCCCGCGCGCTGAAGCGCGTCGTTGACGTCCGCCTCCTTGGCGCCGTCGAAGACCGGCGTCGCGATCGGCACGCCGAACTGGACGGTCTCCGCCGTCTCGACCAGTTCGTCGGCCTCGAGATCGGCGAAGGCCTCGCTCCAGAGCTCCTCGCCGTAGGCGACCTTGACGGCCTCCTTCAGCGGCGTGAGGTCGCCCTTGTGCCGGTACTCGTCGAGCCCCTTCTGGATCGCGAGGCCGAGGCCGCGCGCGGCCCAGCCCATGTGGGTCTCGAGGATCTGGCCGACATTCATGCGCGAGGGCACGCCGAGCGGGTTGAGCAGGATGTCGACCGGCGTGCCGTCGGCGAGGAACGGCATGTCCTCCTCCGGCACCACCTTGGAGATCACGCCCTTGTTGCCGTGACGGCCGGCCATCTTGTCGCCGGGCTGGAGCTTGCGCTTCACGGCGACGAAGACCTTGACCATCTTCATGACGCCCGGCGGCAGGTCGTCGCCGCGGCGGACCTTCTCGACCTTGTCCTCGAACCGGCGGTCGAGCTGCTTCTTCTGCAGCTCGTACTGCTGGTTGAGGGCCTCCTGCGCCTGGGCGTCAGCCTCGTCCGCGAGGGCGAGCTGCCACCACTGGCCGCGGGAAAGCTGGCCCAGAAGCTCCTCGGTGATCTCGGAGCCGGCCTTGACGCCCTTCGGCCCCTTCACCGCGACCTTGCCGAGAACGAGGTCCTTGAGGCGCGCATATATGTTGCGCTCGAGGATCGCCAGCTCGTCGTCGCGGTCGCGGCTCAGCCGCTCCACTTCTTCCCGTTCGATCTGCAAGGCGCGCTCGTCCTTGTCGACCCCGTGGCGATTGAACACCCGGACCTCGACGACGGTTCCGAAATCGCCCGGCGGCAGACGCATGCTGGTGTCGCGCACGTCCGACGCCTTCTCGCCGAAGATCGCGCGGAGAAGCTTTTCCTCCGGCGTCATCGGGCTCTCGCCCTTGGGCGTGATCTTGCCCACGAGGATGTCGGCCGGCCCGACCTCGGCACCGATATAGACGATGCCCGCCTCGTCGAGGTTGCGCAGCGCCTCCTCGCCGACGTTCGGGATGTCGCGGGTGATCTCCTCCGGCCCGAGTTTGGTGTCGCGGGCGGCGACCTCGTATTCCTCGATGTGGATCGAGGTGAAGACGTCGTCCTTCACGATCCGCTCGGAGATCAGGATCGAATCCTCGAAGTTGTAGCCGTTCCACGGCATGAACGCGACGAGGACGTTCTTGCCGAGCGCGAGCTCGCCCATGTCCGTCGAGGGCCCGTCCGCGATGAACTGACCGCGCTTCACCGTGTCGCCCACCTTCACCAGCGGCCGCTGGTTGATGCAGGTGTTCTGGTTCGAGCGCTGGAACTTGCGCAGCCGGTAGATGTCGACGCCGGGATCGCCCGGCTGCAGATCCTCGGTCGCGCGGATCACGATGCGCATGGCGTCGACCTGGTCGACCACGCCCGCGCGGCGCGCCGTGTAGGCGGCACCCGAGTCGCGCGCCACGATCTCCTCCATGCCGGTGCCGACGAACGGCGCCTCAGCGCGCAGGAGCGGCACCGCCTGGCGCTGCATGTTCGAGCCCATCAGCGCGCGGTTCGCGTCGTCGTTCTCGAGGAACGGGATGAGCGAGGCCGCGACCGAGACCAGCTGCTTCGGGCTCACGTCGATGTAGTCGACCGCGGTCGACGGGTTCAGCGTGAAGTCGCCCGAGACGCGCGTCGAGACGAGGTCGTTGACGAACTTGCCCTCCGGGGAGAGCTGCGCGTTGGCCTGCGCGATCGTGTACTTCATCTCCTCGGTCGCGGACATGTAGACCACGTCGTCGGTGACCTGACCCTCGTTCACCTTGCGGTAGGGCGTCTCGATGAAGCCGTACTTGTTGACCCGCGCGAAGCTCGCGAGGCTGTTGATCAGGCCGATGTTCGGCCCTTCCGGGGTCTCGATCGGGCACATGCGGCCGTAATGGGTCGGGTGCACGTCGCGCACCTCGAAGCCCGCGCGCTCGCGGGTGAGGCCGCCCGGGCCCAGCGCCGAGAGCCGCCGCTTGTGCGTCACCTCGGAGAGCGGGTTGGTCTGGTCCATGAACTGCGAGAGCTGGCTCGAGCCGAAGAACTCGCGCACCGCCGCCGCCGCGGGCTTGGCGTTGATCAGGTCCTGCGGCATCACCGTGTCGATGTCGACCGAGCTCATCCGCTCCTTGATCGCCCGCTCCATGCGCAGCAG
>SKOX01000367.1 GCA_007119835.1 Paracoccaceae bacterium | reverse complement strand
CTCACCTTCTCGCCGCCGCGGTTGATGATCTCCTTGAGCCGTCCGGTCAGCAGCAGGTAGCCGTCCTCGTCGAACGCCCCCTGGTCGCCGGTGCGGAACCAGCGGCGGCCGTCGGCCTCGAAGAAGCTCCTGGCATTCGCCTCCGGATTGCCCTCGTAGCCGGGCGTGACGTTCGGGCCCGAGATCACCACCTCGCCGGTCGCGTCGGCGCCGAGCAGCCGGTCCTCGGCCTCGTGCGCGATCCTGACCTCCGGCCCCGCGGCAACGCCGACCGAGCCCGGCTTCTGCGCGCGGGGCGGCAGCGGGTTCGACGCCATCTGGTGCGCGGCCTCGGTCATGCCGTAGCTCTCGATCACCGGCGCCTTGAAGGTCTCCGCGAGCGCCAGCATCACCTGCGGCGGCAGCGACGCCGAGGACGACCGGATCAGCCGCAGCTTCGCCCGCCCGACGATCTCGGCGTTGCGGGGCGCGCGAGCGAGGATCGCCTGGTGCATGGTCGGCACCGCAGTGTACCAGGTCGGCCTGGCGTCATCGAGCCAGCCGAAGAACCTCAGCGCGTCGAAGCCCGGCGCGCACCAGATCGAGGCGCCGGCCGCGAGGCTCGAGGACACCGCCGCCAGCAGCCCGTGGATGTGGAAGAGCGGCATGACGTTGAGGCAGCGGTCCCCGGGCGTCAGCGCCAGCGTCTCCGCGATGTGCCGCGCCGAAGCGGCGACGTTGCGCTGCAGGAGCGGCACGATCTTCGGCCGCGACGTGGTGCCCGAGGTGTGCAGGATCAGCGCGACGTCGTCGGGTCCCGCCTGCGCACCCTCGACCGGCGCCGCCCCGCCCTCGGCCTCGAGCGCGAACGCGCCCGCGGGCCCTGCCGGATCGAAGGCCAGCCGCAGCACCACCAGCCCGTGCCGCCCCGCCGCCTCGAGCGCAGGCCCGTCGTAGTCCGCAGGCACCACGATCGCCTTGGCACCGAGGTCGGAGAGGTAGAAGTCGAACTCCTCGGCGCGGTAGGCCGGGTTCAGCGGCGCCGTCGTCGCGCTCTGGGCGATGGTCACGAAGGCCGCCGCCATCTCCGGCCCGTTCGGCAGCACGATGGCGACCCGGTCGCCGCGCCCCATCCCGGCGGCGGCGAGCGCGGCCCGCGTCCGCGCCGCCAGGCTCTTCAGTCCGCCATGGGTCAGCCAGGGCCGGTCCGGCGCGCCGAGCGCCGGTGCGTCATCGGGATGGGCGGCGAGAAGCGCCGCGAGCGTGTCGGACATGATCGCTCCGTTTCTTCGTGGATTGTTGCAGCGTCGCGCCACCAGACCTAGCCGGCTTTCACTCCGCCGGCGAGACCTGCCGCTGGCCCGACCACAGCCGCTTCAGGAGCGGCAGCAGGAAGAACACCAGCGCAATGGCGATGAAGGTCGCCGAGAGCGGCCGCTCGACGAAGGTGAAGACGTTGCCCTGGTCGGCGATCAGCGCCTGGCGGAAGCTCTTCTCCATCACCGGCCCGAGCACCAGCGCGAGCACCAGCGGCGCCAGCGGGTAGTCCGCCTTGCGCAGCAGGTAGCCGCCGACGCCGAAGCCGAGGATCAGCCAGACGTCGTGCATCCGCTGGTCGGGCGCGTAGCCGCCGACGATGCAGAGCACCAGCACGATGCAGCAGAGCACCGAGAACGGCATCCTGAGCGCGTAGACGAAGACCGGGATCAGCGCGAGGTTGATGAGCACGGCGAAGAGGTTGGCGGTGTAGAGCGACGAGATCAGCCCCCAGACGAAGTCGCGCTGCTCGATGAACAGCATCGGCCCCGGCATCAGCCCCCACATCACCATGCCCCCGAGCAGCAGCGCCGTCGTCGGCGAGCCCGGGATGCCGAGCGAGAGCATCGGCAGGAGCGAGCCGGTCGAGGCCGCGTTGTTCGCGGTCTCGGGCGCGATCACGCCCTCGATGTTGCCCTTGCCGAAGGTCTCGGGCCGCTTCGACATGCTCTTGGCCACGCCGTAGGCCATCAGCGACGCCGGCGTCGCGCCCGCCGCCGGCAGCATGCCGACGAAGAAGCCGAGGACCGAGCCGATCGTCATGGTCTTGGCCGTGCGCCCCAGCGTCCGGAAGGCCGCGGCGAGCTCGCGGAAGGTGACCCGCGCGGCCGTGACCATCGGCGCCGACTTCGACTTCTCGAGCGTCCACAGCACCTCGCCGATGCCGTAGGCGCCGATCGCCAGCACGAGGAAGCTGATCCCCGCGTAGAAGCCCGGGATGTCGCCGAAGATCAGCCGCGGCTGGCCGGAGATCAGGTCGAGCCCGACCGTCGAGAGCACGAGCCCGAGGCAGATCATCACCACGGTCTTCAGCGGGTCCTCGCTGCCGAGCCCGACGAAGGTGGTGAAGGCGAGCAGCACCTGCGCGAAGTTCTCCGCCGGCCCGAAGCGCAGCGCCACCTCCGCGAGCGGCACGGCGAAGAGCGTGAACAGGATGACCGAGATCGTGCCCCCGACGAAGGAGGCGACGGCCGCGGCGATCAGCGCGAGCCCCGCCTTGCCCTGCTGCGCCATCGGGCGGCCGTCGAAGGTTGTCGCCACCGCCGTCGACGAGCCGGGAATGCCGAGCAGGATCGACGAGATCGCCCCGCCGTACATCGCGCCGTAATAGAGCGCGGCGAGGAAGATGATCGCCGAGGCCGGCGGCACGATGAAGGTGAGCGGCAGCACGATCGCCACCCCGTTCACCGAGCCGAGGCCGGGCATCGCGCCGATGAAGAGCCCGACCGTCACTCCGATGATGACGATGCCGATATTCAGCGGCAGGAGCGACGTGGCGAAGCCTTCCGCGAGGAGCGAGAGCGTTTCCATCGGAGCCGGCCCCTAAAAGAAGGTTCTGTAGAGCGGGATGAAGAGCGGCTCGGTGAGCCCCTTCGGCAGCAGGATCCGGAGCGCCACCTCGAAGAAGAAGAACAACACGACGGGCGTCGCGAGCGCGAGGATCGCCGTCAGCAGCCAGCCGTTCCGCCCGAAGAAGCGCAGGTACCAGACCATGAACAGCGGCAGCGCCAGGTAGGTGCCGATCACCGGCATCAGCGCGATGGTGACGGCGAGGGCGACGGTCACGCCGATCACCGACGGCAGCATGTCGCGGTCGAAGAAGTCCTGCTTCGGCCGCCCCTCGAGGAGGACCGACCGCACCAGGATGCCGCCGGCCGCAAGGAAGATGATGAGCGACAGCCAGAACGGGAAGGCGCCGCCGCCCGGGCCCCGCGCGGCGTCCCAGCCGATCGGCAGCCGCGCCGCGTGCACCATGAAGTAGATCGCCAGCGCCATCAGCCCCAGCGCGATCAGGGAATCCGCCTTGAGAAACGCGCGCACCATGCCATCCGTCCTGCGTGAGCCGCCGGGCACCCCCGCCCGGCAAGGGTCCGGAGCGCGCAATCGCACGCCGGAGAGGATGCGGGGCGCGCGGATGCGCCGCGCCCCGG
>SKOX01000118.1 GCA_007119835.1 Paracoccaceae bacterium | reverse complement strand
GATTCGGAAGGCTACCGGCGCGGGCTCGAGCTCTACAAGATGCTGTTGGATGCCGGCGCGACCCCGCCCGACTCCCTGTCGTACGAGTATGCGGAGGCGAACGCGGCGTTCTCGTCGGGTCAGGTGGCGGCGATGGTGCAGTGGAACGCGGCAGCGGGCGAGCTGATGGACCCCGAGACGGCGCCGGTGACGGCCGAGGTGACGGCCACGACCGCGCCGCCCTCGGGACCGGAGGGGCGCTTCACCCATATCCACGGGCTTGGCTTCGGCTTGAACGCGAATGCGGCCAACCCGGAAGGCGCGCGCGCCTTCCTCGAGTGGCTGTCGACGGAGGAAGCCGCGCTGGCCTATGCCCGCAATTCCGGCGCGCCGGCGCTGACGCCCGAGGTCGTGGCCGAGGTGGCCGACGAGCGGCCGGACCTCGTGCAGCTCGGCGAGTTCGCCGGCGACTACGGCTTCGTGATGCGGGGCGCGACCTCGGCCAACGCCCTGTCGGTCTACGAACTGCAGGCGCGCGAATTCACCGGCTACTGGGCGGGCACGCAGGATCTCGACACGGCGCTCGCCAATACCACGGCGGGCATGGAAGAGCTTCTCGACTGAGGAAGATCGGGCGCCGCGCGCCCGATCAGACGGGCGCGCGATGACCGATCTGCAACGATGGGAATGGGGGCTGCTCGCCACGCCGATGGTGGCGTTCCTGATCCTGTTCCTCGGCCTGCCGACGATCCTCAACCTTGTCTACAGCGTTTCGGAGGTTCGCTTCGAGACGCTGCGCTCGCCTTCGATCACCGGGTTCGGCAACTACGCGGCCGCTCTGGGGGATCCCGCCTTCTGGCGCGCCACCTGGTTTTCGACGCGGTTTGCCTTCGTCACCGCGCTCGTGCAATGCGCCCTCGGGCTCTTCCTGGCCGTCTTCCTCGCGCCGCTGCTGCGCGAGCGGCCGTGGGCCGTGGCGATCCTGATGATGCCGCTCATGGTCGCCCCCGCGCTCGTCGGGCTGATGTATAGGCTCGCGCTCCACGAGTTCGTAGGACCCGTGCCACATTACGCCTGGGCGTTCTTCGGGCTGCGGCCGGCCTTTCTCGGCCCGGCGAACGTCTTCTGGACGCTCGTCGTGATCGAGTGCCTGCAATGGACGCCTTTCGCCTTCCTCCTCTTCCACATGGCTTACGCGGCCATTCCCGAGGATCTGCGCGAGGCGGCCGTGGTCGACGGGGCGCGGCCGCTGGTCCTGCTGCGCTTCGTCGAGATCCCGCTGATGATGCCGGTGATCGCGATCACCTTCTTCATCCGCTTCATCGACGGGTTCCGGGTCTTCGACAACATCTTCGTCCTGGTCGGAAGCGGGCCGGGCGGGTCGACGGCCTCGCTCTCGATCTACATCTACGAGGCGTTCTTCCGGCAGGGCGCGATCGGAAGGGCGGTGGCGGCTTCGGTCATCCTGTTCCTCGTCTCATTCGTGGTGCTCTGGGGGCTCAACGCGCTGGCGCGGCGGAGGGCCGCACGATGATCCTGACCGCGCTCCGCTGGGCGGCGTTTTTGCTCGTCGCCTTCGCGATCAATTTTCCCGTGCTGGTGACGATGGTGACGTCCCTCAAGACGCCCCGCGAGATTGCCACCAACCCGACCTTCTGGATCGAGGCGCCGACGCTCGCCAATTATGCCGCCGTGCTCACGGTGACGGATCGGCTGAACCTTTTCGCCTATCTCTGGAATTCCTTCGCTGCCGCGCTGATCGGTGCGGGGCTTGCCGTGCTCCTCGCGCTGCCTGCCGCCTATGCAATCGCGCGCGGGGCCTGGGGGCGGCGTGTGGTGTTCCCGCTGGTCGTGAACCTCCGGGCGGTGCCGCTCATCATCTTCGCGATCCCGATATACATGGGATTCCAGTGGCTCGGCCTGCTCGACACGCGGCTCGGGCTCGGACTGATCCTCACGATCGTCAACCTGCCGCTCGCCCTCGTGATCCTGGTCAACGCGATCGGCGATCTGCCCGAGGACCTCGACGAGGCTGCCCGGATCGACGGGGCAGGGGCTTTCACCATCCTCGCCAGGATCGTGGCGCCGCTGGTGCGCCCCGCGCTCGCCACGGCCTTTGTCTTCGGGTTCATCACCGCCTGGAACGAGTTCCTGTTCGGCCTGATGCTGACCACGCGCAGCGCGGTGCCGGTGACGGTGGGAGCCTCCTTCTTCTTCGCGACGGCGGGCGGGGGCGTGCAGTGGGGGCTCGCGGCCGCGGTGATGATGATCGCCGCCGTGCCGCCGATGCTGCTCGGCCTCCTGATGTACCGATCGATCAGCCGCTCGCTGCCCGGCGGCGCCGTGAAAGGATGACCATGAGCCGCACACTCATGCGCGCGGAGGTGGAGGAGATCCCGGAGGCCGCCGCGCGCTTCCTCGATCGCGCGAGGTCGGAGGTCGCCGGGGCCGCCGAGGCGCTTCGCCGCCTCGATCCGGTGCTGATCGCCACCGTCGCGCGCGGATCGTCGGATCATGCCGCGACCTACCTGAAATACGCCGTTGAGATCGCCGCGGAGATCCCGGTCGCGTCGATCGGGCCGTCCGTGGCGTCCATCTACGGACGCCGCCCGCGGCTCGCCGGCGCCGCCTGCATCGGGATATCGCAGTCGGGCCGCAGTCCCGACATCGTCGCGATGATGCAGGCGGCCGAGGCCGGCGGCGCGCTCACCCTTGCCCTCACGAACGATCCGGCATCGCCCCTCGCCGCCAGTGTCGGCCACGTCCTGCCGCTGCACGCCGGGCCGGAGCGAAGCGTCGCGGCGACCAAGACCTTCGTCGTTTCGGTGGTCGCGGGGCTCGCCCTGCTGGCCGAGTGGCGCGGCGACGACGCGCTGCGCGCCGGCCTCGAGCGGCTGCCCGACGCCTTCGCGCGGGCGCTCGGCTGCGACTGGACGCCGCTCGCAGACCGGCTCGGCGCCGCGGAGTCGCTCTACGTGATCGGGCGCGGTCCCGCTTACGCCATAGCGGGAGAAACGGCGCTCAAGTTCAAGGAAACCTGCGGGCTCCATGCCGAGAGCTATTCCGCGGCAGAAGTCCTGCACGGGCCGGCCGCGATCATCGGCAGCGCCTTTCCGGTTCTTGCCCTCGGCGCAGACGATGCGGCGCTGCCGGGTCTTCTCGACACTGCCGGACGGCTGGCGGGGCAGGGGGCGGAGGTCTTTCTCGCCGCCCCCGGCATGGCGGCGTCGGCGACGAGCCTGCCCATCGGGCCGGATGTGCACCCGCTGCTCGGGCCGCTGGTCCGTATCGTCTCGGTCTACGCCTGCGTCGAGGCGCTGGCGCGGCGCCGCGGGCGGGATCCGGACGCGCCGCCCCATCTCAACAAGGTGACGGAGACACGGTGACGCGAAGGGTTCTGAGCGGCGCCGCGATCTTCGACGGCGCGCGACTGCACGAGGGCAAGGCCCTCGTCGTCGAGAACGAGCGGGTCGTGGCGCTGGTGCCGGAGGCCTCGGCGCCGGAGGGTGAGCGCGTCGACCTTCCCGGCGGCATAGTCGCGCCGGGCCTCCTCGACCTTCAGGTGAACGGTGGCGGCGGGATCATGCTCGGAGAGATGCCGAGCGTCGACGGGATCCGGCGGATCTGCCGCGCGCATTCGGCGCTCGGCTCCACCGGCGTGATGCCGACCCTGATCACCGACCGGCCGGAGATCACGCGCGCAGTGCTCGCGGCGGGGCGAGAGGCGGCGGAGGCCGGGGTGGAGGGCTTTCTCGGCCTGCATCTCGAGGGGCCGCATCTCGACCAGCGGCGCAAGGGCGCGCACGATCCCTCCCTGATCCGGCCGATGGAAGATGCCGATCTCTCCCTGCTGGTCGCGGCGGCGCGCGATCTTCCCGCATTGCTCGTGACGCTCGCGCCCGAGGCCGTCGGGCTCCGACAGATCGAAGCGCTGGCACAGGCCGGCATCATCGTGAGCCTCGGCCACACCGATTGCGGCTTCGCGGATGCGCGCGACGCCTTCAATGCCGGCGCGCGTGCCGTCACCCATCTCTTCAATGCGATGAGCCCGCTGGGACATCGCGAGCCGGGTCTCGTCGGCGCGGCCCTCGACTCCGGTGCAGTGGCGGCAGGGATTATCGCGGACGGCGTTCACGTGCGGCCGGAGGTGCTCAGGATCGCCTTCGCAGCCAAGCGCGCGGCATCCGACACGGTCTTCCTGGTGACCGATGCCATGGCCGTCGCGGGCACCACGCGCGACCGGTTCGGTCTCGGCGGGCGGGAGGTCCTGCGCCGCGACGGCCGCCTTGCGCTGGCAGACGGTACACTCGCGGGCGCGGATTGCACGCTGCCCGCCTGTATCGGCCTTCTCCACGACAGGTGCGATCTGCCAGTCGAGGCGGCACTGCGCCTGGCGACGCGCAATCCGGCGGCTCTGCTCGGCATCGAGCGCGGGCGTGGCGTCCTCTCGGCCGGGGCCCGAGCGGACCTCGTTCTGCTCGACGAGGCCTTTCGTTGCGTCCGCGTCTGGCGCGGGGGCCGGCTGGAAGAAGAAGCGACCGCCGCTCGATGATCGCTGGACAGAAGGGAAGCTGGGTATGGATCGGCCTTTCTTTCTTGGAGTTGCTGTTCTCCATACGCAGGCCTTCGTCGGGGCTCGGTGCGCTCTTCAAGGTGTGGTACCCTCCGTGAGGGTACTGTCGCAGGACACCTCGCGCGCATGGCTTGGTCGCCCGAGGACGGATCTTCCCAGCGGCTCGCAGCACCAGTGTCAACGCCGGCGAAAAAGCCAGCCACAGGGCGGCGCAAAAGTCTGCCACTTCGCAGACCGGGACCGGGTGCTGGGACAGGGCGCGCGCCTTGGCACGCGCGCTCCCCGAATAGCTGGCGTGTGCCAAGGCGCGTTGGCCTGAAGGGCCAACCTGGTTGTTCGGGATCAGGCGTCTGCGGTGGTCTTTCGTGCCCGGCTCTCGGCGAGGCGGTAGCTGTCGCCGTTCATTTCGAGGATGGTGACTTGGTGGGTCAGCCGGTCGAGCAGCGCGCCGGTGAGGCGTTCGGAGCCGAAGGTCTCGGTCCATTCGTCGAAGGGCAGGTTGCTGGTGATCAGGGTGGAGCCGCGCTCGTAGCGCTGGGAGATCAGCTGGAACAAGCACGCGTCGCTCTGCGGCAGGTCGAAGGCGAAGAAATGCGCCGTCTGCTCGACGCCGCCGATCACCACGGCCGCCTCGCCAAAGTCAGCCTGGGCATTGCCGGGCGGATGGTGCAGCGGCACGAACATCTCCCGGCTGCGCCGGCGATGCTCGCGGCGCTGCTTGGCGCGCTGGGCGAGATCCTCCAACAACCACCGGTCGATGATCTCGGTGAACCCGTCCAGCTTCGGCCGCCTGCGCGCCGGGCGGACACCGGCCTTTCGCTGCAAAGCGGCAGGATTGATGACAAGAGCGAATAGCCGCCCTTCGCAGACGCTGAGTGGGAGTGCGCGGCATCGCCATCGGCAGGCAGATCGTCCTGCCAGACCTGCCGCCGCTGGCGCCGGTGTCGCGCCACCCGGCGGTCAATGTCCGTTGAATCGCTTCCCTCGGGTCGCTATGTGTCACTCATCCGTTGGGGCGCCCCTAAAGGGGCTGAGAGGCGCGGGGCGCGCCGACCCATCGAACCTGATCCGGGTCGTGCCGGCGTAGGGAACGGAGCAGCAGCACTGCATCGTCCTCGTCATGCGGCCCTCTTGGTGGAGGCGCTCGACGTGACATCCACTGCATTGACGATCGCCGGATCGGACAGCGGCGGCGGCGCGGGGATCCAGGCGGATCTCAAGACGTTCTCGGCGCTCGGCGTCTACGGCGCCAGCGCGATCACGGCCGTGACGGCGCAGAACACGCGCTCGGTCGCCGCGGTCGGCGAGATCCCGGCCAAGCTCGTCGCCGCCCAAATCGACGCTGTTCTCGACGACATCGAGGTCCATGCCGTGAAGGTCGGCATGCTCTTCACATCTGAAGTGACGCGCACCGTTGCGGCGCGATTGCGGGAGCGCAGCCTTCCCGTCGTGCTCGACCCGGTGGTGGTGGCGAAGTCGGGCGACGCGCTCTTGCGGGAAGACGCGGCGGCGGCGCTGATCGGGGAGATGCTGCCGCTCGCGACGCTCGTCACGCCGAACCTTCCCGAGGCCGCGCGAATCCTCGGCGACGCACAGGCCGCGAGCGAGGAGCAGATGGTGGCGCAGGCGCGCGAGCTGGTGCGGCTCGGGGCCCGCGCGGTCCTGATGAAGGGCGGGCACGGGACGGGCCCGACGGTCACCGACTTCCTCGTCGCGGGCGAGGCGGAGCCGGCGCGGCTCGCGGCTCCGCGGCGCGAGACGCGGAACACCCATGGTACGGGGTGCTCGCTCTCCTCTGCCGTGGCGGCGGAGCCCGCCAAGGGGCGGCAACTCGCGGATGCCGTGCGAAGGGCGCATGCATGGCTGCAGCAGGCGATCTGCGCGGCGGACGATCTTGACGTGGGATCGGGGCACGGGCCGGTCCACCATTTCCATGCATTCTGGCCGCGCCTTGGGTGAGGTCGCCATTGCCGGCGGGGGCGTGGCTGGCCTCTGCGCCGCGGCCGAGCTCGCGCGTCGCGGCGTGCGGGTGACTGTCTCGGATCCATCGCCGGTGCCCGGGCCGCACGCCTGCTCCTGGTGGGCGGGCGGGATGCTTGCGCCATGGTGTGAAGGCGAGAGCGCGGAGGAACCGGTCGTGCGGCTCGGGCAGGAGGCGGCCGGCTGGTGGCGCGAACACTGCGGCAGCGTCGTGCGGAACGGGTCGCTGGTCGTGGCACTAGGGCGGGACCTGCGCGAGCTCGACCGGTTCGCCCGGCGCACCGAGCGGCACGAGTTCCTGTCCTCGGAGGCCGTCGGTGTCCTCGAGCCCGACCTCGCCGGCCGTTTCGGTCGCGCCCTTTTGTTTCGCGACGAGGCGCATCTCGCGCCGCGGGAGGCGCTCGGCGCCCTCCGGCACCGGCTCGAGGCGGACGGCGTCGTCTTTCGCGAGGGCCCGGCGCCGGAAAGCGAGGGCCTGACTGTCGACTGCCGCGGCCTCGCGGCACGGGACGTGCTCCGGGACCTGCGCGGGGTGAAGGGCGAGATGATCGTCCTGCGCTGCCCGGACGTGGCGCTGTCTCGGCCGGTGCGGCTCCTGCACCCGCGCATCCCGCTCTATATCGTGCCGCGGGGCGACGGCGTCTATATGCTCGGCGCCACCGCGATCGAGTCCGACGACCGGCGCCGCGTCACCGCCCGGTCGCTGCTTGAGATGCTGTCGGCGGCCTACGCGCTCCATCCGGCCTTCGGCGAGGCGGAGGTGCTCGAGCTCGGCGTCGACGCGCGGCCCGCCTTTCCCGACAACCTCCCCCGCATCCGCCGCCATGGCCGGCGCATCCACGTCAACGGCCTCTACCGCCACGGCTTCCTGCTCGCGCCCGCGCTTGCGCGGATGGTGGCGGCGCTGCTTCTCTACGACGAACGACCGGAGCTGATGGATGAGGATATTCCTGAACGGTGAGCCGACCGACGTGCAGGCGCATGAGCTCGCGGCCGCCCTGACCGAGCTCGGCTACGGCGACGCCGTCGTGGCGACCGCGGTGAACGAGAGCTTCGTGCCGGCCTCCGCCCGCCAGGCGACGGCGCTTCGCGAGGGCGACCGCGTTGAGGTCCTTGCCCCCCGGCAGGGGGGATGACGCCCATGCGGTTCTACGGTGTGAGCCTCCCCTCGCGGCTGATGCTTGGCACGGCGCAGTATCCCTCGCCCTCCGTCCTCGCGGAGGCCTTCCGCGCCTCGGGCGCCGCCGTCGCCACGGTCTCGCTCCGGCGCGAGTCGGGCGGCAGCGGCACGGGCGAGGCCTTCTGGGGCATGATCCGCGAGCTCGGCGTGCGCGTGCTGCCGAACACCGCCGGCTGCCACGGCGTCAAGGAAGCGGTGACGACCGCTCAGATGGCGCGGGAGGTCTTCGGCACCGACTGGATCAAGCTCGAGGTCATCGGCCACGCAGACACGCTCCAGCCCGACGTCTTCGGCCTCGTCGAGGCGGCGCGGGTCCTGACGGAGGAGGGCTTCCGGGTCTTCCCCTACACGACCGAGGATCTCGTCGTCGCCGAGCGGCTCCTGCACGCGGGCTGCGAGGTGCTGATGCCCTGGGGCGCGCCCATCGGCTCGGGGCTCGGCCTCGCCAACCCGCACGGGCTCAGGGCACTCAGGGCGCAATTCCCTGACGTGCCCCTCGTCGTCGACGCGGGGATCGGCCTGCCGTCGCACGCCGCCGCCGCCATGGAGATGGGCTACGACGCGGTCCTCCTCAACACCGCCGTCGCGAAGGCAGGTGATCCGGTTGCAATGGCTCGGGCGATGGCGCTTGCGGTGGAGGCGGGGCAGCGGGCGCGGGAGGCCGATCCCATGGAGCCGCGCGACATGGCCGCGCCCTCGACGCCGCTGATCGGGAGGGCCTTTCTCGAATGACGCTTCCGCGGTTCTACCCGATCTTTCCAGATGCCGACTGGCTTGCCCGCACGCTGCCGCTCGGGGTGAAGCTCGTGCAGCTCCGGGCCAAGGACCGCCCGGAGGCTCAGCTTCGCGCGGAGATCCGCCGCGCCCGAGACCTGTGCGCCCGGCATGGGGCGCAGCTCGTCGTCAACGATCACTGGCGCCTCGCGATCGAGGAGGATTGCGACTTCGTGCATCTCGGCCAGGAGGACCTCGACGACGCCGACCTGCCCGCGATCCGCCGCGCCGGGCTGAGGCTCGGGATCAGCACCCACGACCATGCCGAGCTCGACCGCGCGCTTGCCTGCCTGCCGAACTACGTGGCGCTCGGACCCATCTACCCGACGATTCTCAAGAAGATGAAATGGCACGAGCAGGGCCTCGGCCGGCTGGCCGAATGGCGCCGGCTCGCGGGCCACCTGCCCCTGGTCGCGATCGGCGGGTTCACGGTGGAGCGCGCGGCCGGCGCCTTTGCGGCTGGGGCCGATGTCGTCGCCGCGGTGACTGACATCACCCTGAACGCCGACCCGGAGGCGCGGGTACGGCAATGGCTGGAGGCCGCGGGATGAGCGACCGCTACCTGCGCCAGACCGTCCTGCCCGAGGTCGGCGCGGCGGGCCAAGCGCGGCTGGCGGCCGCGCATGTCCTCCTCGTCGGCGCCGGCGGGCTCGGCGCGCCTGTTGCCCACTACCTCGCCGGCGCCGGCATCGGGCGGATCACCATCGTCGATCCCGACACCGTCGAGCGCGGCAATCTGCACCGTCAGACGCTTTTCGGCGAAAGCACGCTCGGCCGGCCCAAGGCCGACGCCGCCGCCGCGGCGCTGGCCGAGCTCAACCCCGAGGTCGCCGCGCGCCCGGTCGTGGAGCGCCTCGACCCTGCCAACGTCGACTCGCTCCTGCAGGAGGTCTCCCTCGCGCTCGACTGCGCGGACAGCTTCGCCGCGAGCTACACGCTTTCGGATGCCTGCTTCGCCCGCGGCGTCCCGCTGATCAGCGCATCGGTGCTCGCCCTGTCGGGTTATGTCGGTGGCTTCTGCGATGGCGCCCCGTCGCTGCGCGCCGTTTTCCCAGACCTGCCGGAGCGGGCCGCCTCCTGCGCCAGCGCCGGCGTGCTCGGGCCGGTGGTGGGCGTCCTCGGCAGCCTGCAGGCGCAGATGGCGCTGGCCGTCATCCTCGGCCTCGCGCCGTCGCCCCTCGGCCAGCTCGTCACCTTCGATGCGGCGGGCTTCCGCTTCGGGGCCTTCCGTTTCGACGGCGCACCCGAGCCAGCCGCCGCGCTCCCGTTTCTCGCGGCGAGCCAGATCGCGGTGGAGGACTTCGTGGTCGACCTGCGCGGGGAGGACGAGGCGCCGAGGCCGGTGGCTCCCTCGGCGCTCCGCCTCACGGTCGCGACGATAGGCGAGGACGGCCCGCGTCCCGCGCCGGGACAGCGCGCCGTCCTCTGCTGCCGCAGCGGCCTGCGATCCTGGCAGGCGGCGAGGAGGCTCGAGCGCGTCTGGGAGGGCGACATCGCCCTCGTCGCCCTCGGCGACGGCTGACCCGCACCGGCCTGCCGGTGCAGGCAGAGCCTCCGACAGAGCGGAAGGCCGGGGTTACCGCTCGTCCGCAGCGGCCTCGTCGGCCGGAACGTAGAGCCGGCCGCCCATGTCGCGGAACTTGGTCCGCATCCGCTCCATGCCCTGCTCCTTGTCGTTCAGCCGCGCGGCGTAGTCCCGCACGTCATCGAGCAGAACTTCGGCCCGCACATCGAGCAGGAATGCGCCACCTTGTGCGCATCCTTCGGCAGGGTCTCGTCGTGGAAGGCGGTGGCGGTGTCGGGGTCCAGCGACAGGTTGAACTGATCGAGCCAGCGGAACTCGAACCGTGCCTTCGAGCGGGCGGCGTCGCGGATCTGCGCCGCCGGGTGCCCTTGTCTGTCGACGCCCCTCAGTCCGGACGCAGCCGGGCGAGCCGCGTCGCGACGGTTACGAGGTCCGGTCTGCGGATGGAGAGAGCTGCTTCCCTCTCGCATCCGGGAAAAACCAGTGGTCGATTCCGGTTCCCGCGGCCCATAGCCGGAGCGAGACCACTCCGCGGCATTGCCAAGCGTCCGCGAAACCTGTGAAACAGATTCCGTTGCCGTTCCGGATCCGGCACCAAGAGAGAGATCATGACGACCGCGCTCGATGCCGCCCCCTTCCTTCAGCTCGACGACCCTGGTTTCTCGGTGCGGGCACCCGAGGTGGACGAGGCGCGGGCGCAATCCTGGTACGCCCGCACGCCTTTTGGCATTGCCGTGCTGCGCCATGCCGAAATGGGCGAGCTGCTGCTGCATTCCAAGCTCCGGCAGGGAAGCCACGCCTGGCCGGCCCACAATGGTGTTACCGGAGTCTTCGCGGATTGGTGGAAGCGCACGATCCTGGTTCAGGAGGGCGCGGATCATGCCCGGCTCAGGAAGCTCGTCAATCCGGCGTTCGCCGGGCGGTTGATGGAGGGGATGCGGCCGAAATTCGAGGCGCTGGCGACGGAACTCGTCGATGGGTTCCATGCCGAGGGGCGCTGCGAGTTCATGGCGGACTTTGCCGATCCCTACGCCTCGCGGATCCTCTGCATGATGCTGGGCCTGCCGCAGGACGAGGCGCCGCATCTGCTCCACTTGGCGGCCGAGATGGGCTTGGCGTTGGGCGTCTCGTTTCGGGAACATGCCGACCGCATCGACCGGGCGACGGAGGGTATGTTCGCCTATGCCGACGCCTTGGTCGCCAAGCGTCGTGCGCTGCCGGGAGACGACTTCATGTCGACGCTGGTCGCGGCCAGCGCGGACGCGGACCGCCTGTCGGACGGCGAACTGCGCGACATGATTGTCATCCTGGTCTTCGGCGGGATCGACACGACCCGGAACCAGCTCGGCCTCGCCGTATCGACGTTTCTCGAACACCCCGACCAGTGGGGGGTCCTGGCCGAGCGGCAGGACCTGGCCCGCAAGGCGGTCGAGGAGGTGATGCGGGTGCGCCCGACGATCACCTGGGTAACGCGGGAGGCGGTGGAGGACTTCGACTACAAGGGACTGGCCATCGCTCAGGGCACCACCTTGCACCTTCTGTCGGTGGCGGCCGGTACCGACCCCTCAGTGTTCAGTGGCGGCTTCGACATCATCGCCGAGCGCAAGCGCCACTACGGCTTCGGCGGCGGCATCCACCACTGCCTTGGCCATGCCATCGCCCGATCAGACATGTCGGTGGCGATGACGGTGCTCCCGCCGCGGCTCAGGAATCCCAGGCCGGCGGGGCCGGCCGAATGGCTGTCCGACAGCGGCAATACCGGGCCGCTCTCCCTGCCGATCGCGTTTGATCCAGCGTAAAAACGTGGGGAAGCGCACTCGGCGTCTCCGCTTGGACAACGCAGCAAGAAGCTGATCCATCAGAGAAATCTGGGGCGGTTAATCCGATGGAAAGGTTGTGGGCGCCCGAAATGCGTTCAGGGTGCCGCGGCGCGGGTTAGAGAGAGGCGCGCGGCCTCGAGGTGCTGCTTCATTCCCTGCGCTGCGTCCTCGGCGCGGCGCTCGCGCAGGGCGACGACGATCGCCCGGTGCTGGGAATTGTATTCGGCGATCATGGCGGGGGCGAGGGTGAGCCGGGTCATCCGTGTCCACTCCTCGCGCGAGCGCACGAGGCTGATCTGCCGGATGATCCAGATGAGCAGGCTGTTGCCCGTCGTCTCGGCGAGGCGGGCGTGGAATTCGGTGTCTGCCTCGGCGAAGTCGCCCGGCGCATCGACGCTCGCCTCCATCCGCTCCAGCAGCTCCTCGAGGCGGTCGAAGTGGTGCAGCCGTCCCTGAAGAACGGCGAGGCGGCAGACATGCGGCTCCAGGGCGAAGCGGGCGTCCATGAGCTCAAGCGGGCTCGCGCTCTCGAAGAGGTCGGCCGGCGCTGCTTCGCGGTGCGTGACGTAGGTGCCGCTGCCGCGTCTGGTTTTCACGATACCCTCGCGCTCCAGCCGGGCGAGCGCCTCGCGGACCGTCCCGCGCGAGACCGCGT
>SKOX01000477.1 GCA_007119835.1 Paracoccaceae bacterium | reverse complement strand
TTGGTCAGCGCCGCGAGGTGATCGAACTTCTCGGCGAGGATCCCCGCGACGAGGCCGACGAGCGCCATCAGGGCGCTGCCGGCAATGACGAAGGCGAGCGCCCAGAGCGGGTGCGCGAGCCCGAGCCCGACGACGGGGAAGATCGCAAGCCCGACGCCTGCGGCCACGAACAGCCCGCGCATGACGCCACCCGCGACGAAGCCCGCGAGCAGTTCGCCGGGCGAAAGCGGCGGCATCAGCGTGTCGACGATGTTGCCCTGCACCTTCGATATCAGGATCGAACTCGACGTGTTGGCGAAGGCGTTCTGGATCACCGTCATCATCAGGATGCCCGGCGCCAGGAACAGCGCGAAGGGCACGCCGTCCACCGCCTCCCGCTGCGCCCCGAGCGCGAGGGAGAAGACCACCATGAAGAGCGCCGCCGTCGCCACCGGCGCGGCCAGCGTCTGCGTCCAGACGTTGGTGAAGCGCTGCACCTCGCGGAGCGTCAGCGTCCACAGGCCCAGCCAGTTGACGCGGCCGAAGCGGCGCACGCCCATGCGCGGCGGCTCGCCCCGCATCCCGCCGCCCGATCCCGGCGCATCGCCCGCGACGCCCCTGCGTTCGCTGTCTTTCGGCATCACGCCTCCGCCATTGCCGCCGACGTCGCCTTGTATCGGAAAGGCCAGTGGTTACAATGCTGGCTTGGCGGTGCGTGCGTGCACCGCGGCGTTCATTCCCGTGTGAGGCCGATGACCTGGACCGATGAGAGAGTCGAGACCCTCAAGACAATGTGGGCCGAGGGCAAGAGCGCAAGCCAGATCGCCAAGGAACTCGGCGGCATCACCCGCAACGCGGTGATCGGCAAGGTTCACCGTCTGGGACTGTCGAACCGCAACGGCGGTCTCGGCGAGCCCGACGAGTCCGAGGCAGCACTCGAGGGCGCCGAAGGCGGCGAGATCGGTGACGATGTGTCTCCGGAGGCCGGCGAATGGCCGGCGGAGCCAGCCGAGGCAGCACCCGCGCCGCGCCAGCCGATGGCGGAGGCCGAAGCTCCGGCAGAGCCGGAGCCGGAACCGGCCGCGCGCCCCAAGCCCGCTGGCGTCGTCGTCGCGGCGCAGCCGACGCTCGCACCCGCCGCCCCCTCGGAGATCAGCGCGGAGGCGCTCGCCAACCTCGCCGAGGTCGAGCGGAAGTCGAAGCGGCTCTCGCTGATGCAGCTGACCGAGCGGACCTGCAAGTGGCCGGTCGGCGACCCTGCCACGGACGACTTCTGGTTCTGCGGCCTGCCGTCGACGCCCGGAAAGCCCTACTGCGAGGCCCATGTCGCCGTCGCCTTCCAGCCGATGTCCTCGCGCCGCGACCGACGCGGCGGCCGCTGACCGTCTCCACGGGCTCGCAACCTTCGATGCCCCGGGCGCGTTGACCGGCTCCACCATCACAGCGGGAGTGCGTCATGGCAGACGAAGATCACACCAAGGGACAGGGCAAGGAGATCAAAGGCGGCATCAAGGAGACCGCGGGCAAGGTCACGGGCGACAAGGAGACCGAGGCCGAGGGCAAGGCCGACAAGACCGAAGGCAAGGCCCAGCGTGCCTGGGGTGACGTCAAGGACACCCTGAAAGGCGAGTAGACCGCCGTCCGGCGCGGCTGTCGCCGGCCGCGCCGATTTCCGTCAGCGATCCTTTTCCGTGAGACGGCGGCGCACGTAGCTGTCCACCTTCGCGATCATCTCGTCCATGCCGGGATCGAAGAAGTGGCTCGCCTGCGGGATGGTCTCGTGGGTGATCGTGATGCCCTTCTGCTGCTTGAGCTTGTCGGCAAGGCCGGCAACATCGTTCGGCGGCACCACGCGATCGGCCTCGCCCGAGATGATGAGCCCCGACGACGGGCAGGGGGCGAGGAAGGAGAAGTCGTACTGGTTCGCCGGCGGCGCCACCGCGACGAAGCCCTGGATCTCGGGCCGGCGCATCAGAAGCTGCATGGCGATCCAGGCGCCGAAGGAAAATCCCGCCACCCAGCAGATCTTGGCGTTCGGGTTGAGCGCCTGGAGATAGTCGAGGGCCGCCGCCGCGTCCGAGAGCTCGCCGATCCCGTGGTCGTACTCGCCCTGGCTGCGCCCGACCCCGCGGAAGTTGAACCGCAGGCAGGTGAAGCCGATCTGATGGAAGGCGTAATGCAGGTTGTAGACGACCTTGTTGTTCATCGTCCCCCCGTAGAGCGGGTGGGGGTGGAGGATGATCGCGACCGGCGCGTCCTTGTTCCTCTGAGGGTGATAGCGGCCTTCCAGTCGACCGTCGGGACCGGGGAAGATGACCTCGGGCATGAAGGCGGTGACTCCGACCTTTTCGTCCGCGAGAAACCTTGACGGATTTGCTCAACGAACCTAGAAAGATTCTAATATGCTGCAGAAGAGGCGCCGCGCAGCCCGGTCGAGTTAAGGGTTCGCGGCCCCAGCGTCAACAGGAGCCGCGCCGTGTCTCGCCTGGAGACGCCGCGTTCTCGAGGAGCCGGCCCCGCCATGAAGCTGAGCACCAAGGGCCGCTATGCGATGATCGCCCTGACGGATCTCGCGGCACAGGGGCCCGACAGCCTGGTCTCGCTCTCCGAGATCTCCGAGCGCCAGGACATCTCGCTTGCCTATCTCGAGCAGCTGTTCGTCAAGCTGCGGCGGGCGGAGATCGTCGAGTCGGTGCGCGGCCCCGGCGGCGGCTATCGCCTCGCCCGTCCGATGGAGCGGATCCGCATCTCCGACGTGCTCGCAGCCGTCGACGAGGGCATGGACGCACTGACCCGCGGCGCGGGTGCGAGCGGCGCCGCCTCCGGCACCCGCGAGCAGGTCCTTGCCGACAAGCTCTGGGAGCAGCTGTCGGCCAACGTCTACGTCTTCCTTCACCAGACGCGGCTCTGCGACGTGGTGCGCAACCAGATGGCGCCCTGCCCCGCCGTGCCGGCCTTCGTCGACGTGGTCGACGACGCGGACCGGCCCGCGGCCGAGCCCGGGGCACAGGAACCCGCCTGATGCCGGCTTCCCGCGCCTATCTCGACTGGAACGCGACGGCGCCGCTGCGGGCGGAGGCCCGCACCGCGATGGCCGAGGCGATGGAGGTCTGCGGCAACCCCTCCTCCGTCCACGCCGAGGGCCGGGCGGCGCGTGCGCTGATCGAGCGCGCCCGTGCCCGCCTCGCCACGGCCCTCGGCGCCGATGGCTGCGACATCGTCTTCACCGCCGGCGCCACCGAGGCCGCCGCCCTCGCCCTTGCCGGCCGCGATCTCGCCGCGGCGGAGATCGAGCACGACTGCGTGCTCGCTTGGACCCGTCCGGTCCTGCCGGTCGATGGCGCGGGGCGGGTCTCGGTGGCCGAGCCATCGGCGAGCGCGCTGCAGGCGGCGAATTCCGAAACCGGCGTCCTTCAGGATCTGCCGCCCGGCCTCGGCTTCATCGATGCGGCCCAGGCCTTCGGCAAGATCCCCTTCGCCTTCTCGTGGACGTGTGCAGCGGCCGCCGCGGTTTCCGCCCACAAGATCGGCGGGCCGGCGGGCGTCGGCGCCCTGATCCTTCGTCCGGGGCACGACGTCGAGGCGATCCTGCGCGGCGGCGGCCAGGAGAGCGGGCGGCGCGCAGGCACCGAGAACATGGTCGGCATCGCGGGCTTCGCCGCCGCGGCCGAGGCGGCGATGGCCGATCTCGAGCGCGGCGTGTGGGACGAGGTCGCCGAACTTAGAAATATTCTAGAGATGGCTCTGGAAGCCGGCCCAAGCCCCATTATTTTAGTCGGGAAAGGGACGCGCCGGCTGCCGAACACCTGCGCCGTCGCGGTACCTGGCTGGAAGGGGGAGACGCAGGTGATGCAGATGGACCTTGCAGGCTTTGCGGTGTCCGCCGGATCGGCCTGCTCCAGCGGCAAGGTCCGGGCGAGCCGCGTGCTGGCCGCCATGGGTCACGACGCCGTCACCGCGGCCTCGGCGATCCGCATCTCCATCGGCCCCGGCACCCGGCGCGAGGACGTGCTCGCCTTCGCGGAGGCATGGACAAGACAGCTGAGACGTCGCGTCGCGCGCGCGGCCTGACATGAACGCCGCGCGGGGCGCCTCCCGCGCGATCAGACAGGATGAGGTAGACATGGCAGCGTTCGACGAGATCACCGTCCGGGAAGGCGTCGACCAGGAAACCGTCGAGACCGTCCGCTCGGTGGGCGGTCGCTACAAGTACGGCTTCTCCTCCGACATCGAGACCGAGTACGCGCCGAAGGGCCTCAACGAGGACATCGTCCGGCTGATCTCCGAGAAGAACGGCGAGCCCGAGTGGCTGACAGACTGGCGCCTCGCCGCCTACCGCCGCTGGACCGGCCTCGAGGAGCCGAGCTGGGCGATGGTCCACTACCCGAAGATCGACTTCCAGGACCAGTACTACTACGCGCGCCCCAAGAGCTTCGCCACCCGGCCGAAGTCGCTCGACGAGGTCGATCCCGAGCTGCTGCGCACCTATGAGAAGCTCGGCATTCCGCTCAGGGAGCAGATGATCCTCGCCGGCGTCGAGGGTGCGGAGGACGCACCCGCCGAAGGGCGCAAGGTCGCCGTCGACGCGGTGTTCGACTCCGTCTCGCTCGGCACGACCTTCAAGGAGGAGCTTGCCCGCGCCGGCGTGATCTTCTGCTCGATCTCCGAGGCCGTGCGCGAGCATCCCGAGCTCGTGCGCAAGTATCTCGGCTCGGTCGTGCCGATCACCGACAACTTCTACGCGACGCTGAACTCGGCGGTGTTCTCCGACGGCTCCTTCGTCTACGTCCCGCCCGGCGTGCGCTGCCCGATGGAGCTCTCGACCTACTTCCGCATCAACGCCGAGAACACCGGCCAGTTCGAGCGCACCCTGATCATCGCCGACAAGGGCTCCTACGTCAGCTACCTCGAGGGCTGCACCGCGCCCCAGCGCGACGAGCACCAGCTGCACGCGGCGGTGGTCGAGCTCGTCGCCCTCGACGACGCCGAGATCAAGTACTCCACGGTGCAGAACTGGTATCCGGGCGACGAAGAGGGCAAGGGAGGCATCTACAACTTCGTCACCAAGCGCGCGGACTGCCGCGGCGCGCGGTCGAAGGTGATGTGGACCCAGGTCGAGACCGGCTCGGCGATCACCTGGAAGTACCCGTCCTGCATCCTGCGCGGCGACGGCTCCTCGGGCGAGTTCTACTCGATCGCCATCGCCAACAACCGCCAGCAGGCCGACACCGGCACCAAGATGGTGCATCTCGGCAAGAACACCCGGTCGCGCATCGTCTCGAAGGGCATCTCGGCCGGCTTCGCCCAGAACACCTATCGCGGCCTGGTCTCGATGCACCCGCGCGCGACGGGCGGGCGCAACTACACCCAGTGCGACAGCCTGCTGATCGGCGACAAGTGCGGCGCGCACACGGTCCCCTACATCGAGGTGAAGAACAACTCGAGCCGGGTGGAGCACGAGGCGACCACGTCCAAGGTCGACGACGACCAGCTCTTCTACTGCCGCTCGCGCGGCATGGACGAGGAAGAGGCCGTCGCCCTCGTCGTCAACGGCTTCTGCCGCGAGGTGCTCCAGGCCCTGCCGATGGAGTTCGCCATGGAGGCGCAGAAGCTCGTGGCGATCAGCCTCGAGGGAAGCGTCGGATAGGTCGCAGCGGCCGTCGTCCGCGGAACGTCCGCGGACGCGATTTTCGAGACGAGGCGGCAGGTGAGGCCCAGCGCCGGCACCTGCTGCCGAATAGAGACTGAAGGATACGCACGATGATCGCACTCGTTCTCGCCGGCCTGGTTCTCGGCGCCACCGCCCTCGTCGTCGCCCGAAACCGGCGCCGGCCGGACCCGAAGCCCGTCCGGATCGAGACCAAGGACCGGAAGGACCGGCCCGGGCGTTGATGCCCACCAAGGTCCAAGAAGGAGGGGAGCACCATGAAACCCGTCGTCCTGCTCGTCGGCAAGCTGCCCGGCATCGCGCAGCGCATGGAGACCGCCCTCGGGGACATGGCCGTGGAATGGCTCGGCGCCCATGACCGCGATGAGGTCGTCCGCCAGCTCGAGCTCGAGCCGAACATCCGCTGCGTCGTGATCGGCGGCACCCTGAACGACGAGATCCGGGGCGAGCTTGTCGGCGTCATCGCGAGCCGCCGGCCCGACCTCACGATCCATCTCAAGGACCGCGCCTCCGGACCCGAGGGCATGCCGGGCTTCGTCCGCAAGGTCGTCGAGGCGATGGTCCCGCACTGAGGCGCACGGCCCCGCAACAATACGGAAACCAGCCGGTCACCTCGGGGTGACTGTGATGAAAATGGTAGGAGAATCATGCTGAAGATTGAGAACCTTCACGTAAGGCTTGAAGAAGAGGACAAGGTGATCCTCCGCGGTGTCGATCTCGAGGTGCAGCCCGGCCAGGTCCACGCGATCATGGGTCCGAACGGCTCGGGCAAGTCGACCCTCTCCTACGTGCTGGCCGGCCGCGAGGGCTACGAGGTGACCGACGGCACCGCCACCCTCGACGGCGAGGACCTGCTCGGCATCGAGGCCGAGGAGCGCGCCGCCCTCGGGCTCTTCCTCGCCTTCCAGTACCCGGTCGAGATCCCCGGCGTCACCAACATGACCTTCCTGCGCACCGCGGTGAACTCCCAGCGCAAGGCCCGCGGCGAGGAGGAGATGAACGCCGCCGACTTCCTGCGCCTCGTGCGCGAGAAGGCCAGGACGCTCAACATCGACCAGGACATGCTGAAGCGCCCGATCAACGTCGGCTTCTCCGGCGGCGAGAAGAAGCGCAACGAGATCCTGCAGATGGCCGTGCTCGAGCCGCGCATGTGCATCCTCGACGAGACCGACTCGGGCCTCGACGTCGACGCGATGAAGCTCGTCGCCGAGGGCGTCAACGCGCTCAGGGCGCAGGACCGTTCCTTCCTGGTCATCACCCACTACCAGCGCCTGCTCGACCACATCACGCCCGACGTCGTGCACATCATGGCCGACGGCCGCATCGTGCAGTCCGGCGGCCCGGAGCTCGCCCTCGAGGTCGAGCAGAACGGCTACGGCGACATTCTGAAGTCGGTGGCGTAAATGGCTGTTCCCGCACAGAAGTTCGAGCTCGCCGCGCATCTGCTCGCCGCCCGCCCGGTGCCGTCGGGCGAGGCCGCCTGGGCAACTGCCGCCCGTGCCGCGGCGGTGGAGCGGCTGACGCGCATGGGCGCCCCGCATCGCCGCGACGAGTACTTCAAGTTCACCGATCCCGCGGCCCTCGTCGCGCCCGAGGCGCCGGCGGTGTCGCATGTCGCTCCGGACGAGAAGGCAGCCTTCGCCGACAGCGACCAGCTCCGCCTCGTCTTCGTCGACGGCGTATTCGCGCCCGAGCGGTCCGACGCGGTCGCCCTCGAGGGCCTCGAGATCCAGCCCCTCGGCGAGGCGCTCCGCACCGACATCCACTGGGCCCGCGAGGTCTTCGGCAAGCTCGAGGAGCGCGGCCAGGACCCAGTCCACCGCCCGCTCGCCGCGCTCAACACCGCGCAGGCGACCCAAGGCTTCGCCATCCGCGTGACCGGCGTCGTCCGCCGGCCCATCGCCTTCGTCTACGAGCGCAGCGCCGATGCCGTGGACGCCGTCGTCCACCACGTTGTCCGCCTCGAGGAGAAGGCCGACCTCACGCTGATCGAGACCGGCGCCGCCGCCTCGCGCTTCTCCGGCGTGACGGAGGTCGACGTCGCCGACGGCGCGGGCTTCCACCACGTCCGCACCCAGGGCCGTGACCACGAGCGCCTCGCCTTCACGGCGATGTTCGCCCGCCTCGGCGAGAAGTCGACCTTCAAGTCCTTCACGCTCACCGCCAACGGCCGGCTCACCCGCAACGAGCAGATCGTGGAGTTCGCCGGCGCCGAGGGCGTGGCGCACGTCGCCGGCGCCTGCCTCGGCGACGGCGACTTCCACCACGACGACACCATTTTCGTCACCCACGGCGCGCCTGACTGCGAAAGCCGGCAGGTGTTCAAGAAGGTGCTCCGCAACGGCGCGGTCGGCGTCTTCCAGGGCAAGATCCTGGTCCGCTCGATCGCCCAGCGCACCGACGGCTACCAGATCAGCCAGGGCCTCCTGCTCGACGAGGACAGCCAGTTCCTGACCAAGCCCGAGCTCGAGATCTACGCCGACGACGTGAAATGCTCCCACGGCTCGACCTGCGGCGCGGTGGACGAGACGGCGCTGTTCTACCTGACCTCGCGGGGCATTCCGCGCGGCGAGGCGACCGACCTCCTGGTGCTCGCCTTCGTCGACGAGGCGGTGCAGGAGATCGAGGACGAGGGGCTTGCGGCGGACGTGCGCGAGCGGCTCGCGGGCTGGGTAGCCCGCCGGCGGCGATAGGGCCATGGCGCGCGGGCTCGTCGCGGACCTCGTCCGCGCCTATCGCGACCCGCGTGCCTCGATGGCACGCCAGATGCGGGAGGGGCTCTCGGAGTCGCGCGCCCTGTTCTACCTGATGGCGTCCTGCGGCATCTTCTTCGTGGCCTCGGTGCCGGCCGCCATCAGGACCGCACACCGCATCGAAGCCGACGAGCCGGTCTCGGCGGCGATCGGCGCGCATCTCTTCGCCTTCCTGTTCCTCGCGCCGCTCCTGCTCTACGGCGGCGCGTACCTCGTGCACGCCGCGGCCCGCCTCGCCGGCGGGCGGGGCACGCCGCTTGCCGCACGCGTCGCGCTGTTCTGGTCGCTTCTCATGCTCGCGCCCGTGGCACTCGCCATCGCGCTCGTCACGGCCTTCGCAGAGATCGCGCTCGGGCCGGGCGTGTTGCCTTGGACTTCGCTCCTGAGCTATGCCGGGCTCGCCCTCTGGCTCTGGGTCTTCGCCGCGTGCCTTGCGGAGGCCGAGGGCTTCGGCCATAGCGGACGGGTGGCTGCTGTCGTCGTCGCGGCTTTCGGGGTCGCGGCCCTCGTCGTGGTCCTGCTCGCGGGCGGCGCCCCGGCCGGGAGCTGAGCCGGATGGGACAGATGACGAACAGGCAGGCGAGTCAAGGATCTCCCCGCATGGACTGGCGCAAACTGGTGAGCGACAGCCTTGTCAGCCCGCGGGAGGCGGCGCGGACGGTGCTCGCCGTCGGTCTCTCGCGCGATCTCCTCATCCAGGCCGCGGCCGCCGTCACCGCCGCCGCCGTGATCCTGAGCTATCTCGCCATGGTCTTCCGACCCGGCCAGGTCGACCAGGTTTCCGCCGCGATCCTCGCCAACCCGCTCCTCGGCGCGGCGGTGCAGTTCGGCATCATCCTGATCGCGGCCTTCGTCACCGCCCGGGTCGGCAACATGTTCGGCGGCCGCGGCGACCTTGATGGCGCGCTCGCGATCATCGTGTGGCTGAACGCCATGCTGGTCCTCATCCAGGTGGTGCAGCTCGGAGTGCTTATCGTGCTCCCGCCGCTGGCTGCCCTGATCGCGCTCGCCACCGTGATCTGGCTGCTCTGGGCGCTCGCAAATTTCGTGACCGAGCTACATGGTTTCCAGAACCCGTTCTTCGTCCTGGCGGGCGTCATCCTCACGATCATCGTGCTGTTCTTCGGGCTGGCGATGATCCTCGCCATCCTCGGCGTCACACCGCAGGAGCCTGTCTGATGTCCCAAGTACTGCACGCCACCGCAGCGCCCTACGACGTCGAGGCCGTCCGGCGCGACTTTCCGATCCTTGCCTCCAAGGTCCACGGCCGGCCGCTGGTATATCTCGACAACGGCGCCTCGGCGCAGAAGCCGCAAGCGGTCATCGACGCGGTGACGCGCGGCTATGCCGCGGAGTACGCCAACGTCCACCGCGGCCTGCACTATCTCTCAAACCTCGCCACCGAGCGCTACGAGGCCGTGCGCGGCAAGATCCAGCGCTTCCTCGGCGCGGCGCGCGAGGAAGAGATCGTCTTCACCACCGGCTCGACCATGGGCTTCAACCTGGTCTCCTACGGCTGGGCAGCGCCGCGGCTGGAGGCGGGCGACGAGATCGTGCTCTCGGTCATGGAGCACCACGCCAACATCGTGCCCTGGCACTTCCTGCGGGAGCGGCAGGGCGTCGTGCTGCGCTGGGTCGAGCCCGGCCCCGACGGCTCGCTGGACCCCCAGGCCGTGATCGACGCCATCGGCCCGCGCACCCGCCTCGTCGCCATCACGCATATGTCGAACGTGCTCGGCACCGTCGTCGACGTGAAGACGATCGCGGCCTATGCCCGCGAGCGCGGCGTGGCCGTGGTCGTCGACGGCTCGCAGGCCGCCGTCCACATGCCGGTCGACGTCGCCGATCTCGGCGTCGATTTCTACGTCGTCACGGGCCACAAGCTCTACGGGCCGTCGTCCTCGGGGGCGATCTACATCCGCGCCGACCGGCAGGCCGAGATGCGGCCATTCCTCGGCGGCGGCGACATGATCCGGGAGGTCGGGCGCGACCGCGTCACCTATGCCGACCCGCCGCTCAGGTTCGAGGCCGGCACGCCCGGCATCGTCTCGACAATCGGGCTCGGCGCGGCGATCGACTACGTGACGGAGCTCGGCATGGACCGGATCGCCGCCCACGAGGCAAGCCTGCGCGACTATGCGCGCGAGCGGCTCTTCGGCCTCAACTGGCTGACGGTGCAGGGCGACGCGCCGGGCAAGGGCGCGATCTTTTCCTTCACCCTTCAGGGCGGCGCCCATCCGCACGACGTCTCGACCGTCGTCGACCGCAAGGGCGTCGCCGTGCGCGCCGGCCACCATTGCGCCCAGCCGCTCATGGCGCACCTCGGCGTCAGCGCGACCTGCCGCGCGTCCTTCGGCCTCTACAACACCCATGCCGAGGTCGATGCACTGGTCGACGCCCTGGAGACCTGCCACGACCTGTTCGGCTGAAGGGGCTTGTCCCATCCGGGCGGCCCGCTGCGCGTGCCCGTGCTTCTCAGGTCAGCCGGTTGAGGGTTTCACGGTGAAACGGGCGGCGCCGTCCACGGCGCCGCCCGCGTTTCTGATCAGAGAGCCCGCTCGAAGAGCTGTCCCGAGAACAGGCCGCACCTGTCGTCCTCCTCGTCCGCCCGGTGCAGGCTGAAGCCCCGCGCCTCCGGCTGGATCTCGCACTCGACGGGAAACGCCGTCCATCCCGTGTCGCCCTCGACCTCGTGCAGCGTCAGCGTCGAGTCCTCGACCTGATACAGTCCGGTCACGCTCTGCCGGCCGTCGGCGCTCATCATGTCGAAGCTGCCGTCCGCTCCGAACCGCGCCGCTATCGGCCCCATCGCGTACTGGCCCGGCCGGAGGCCCGCGGCGGCCGCCCGGTCGATCGCCGCCTGCTCCGCCTGCAGCTCCCGCATCCGCTCCTCGACCTGGCGCACCTCCTCGCCGCGCCCGGCGACAGCGTTCGCAAGCTCCGTGAGGCTCGCCTGCAGGGCGTCGTGCTGCTCGCGGGCCGCCGAGAGGTCGGTCGAGAGCGCCCCACGCCGCTCCTCGAGGGTGCGGACCTGCGCCTGCACTTCCTCCTGCTCGGCCTCGATCTGGGCGAAGACCTCGCGGGCCGCGGCGAGCTCGAGCTCGAGATGCGCCTCTGCCTCGCGCGCCGCCTGAAGCCGCTCCTCCGCCTCGAGCGCCTGCCGTGAGGCGTCGGCCGCGTCTGCGGTCAGCTCCGCGAGCTGCGCCTGGATCGTCGCCTCCTGCTCGCGCGCCGTCTCGAGCCGCTCGCCGACCTCGGCGAGTTCCTGGCTCCGCTCGACCAGCTGCTGTTCTGTCGCCGTCAGGCGCTCCTCGAAGGTGCCGATCTCCTCGCGGCGCGGCAGCAGCTCCTCCTCGAGCCTCTCGAGCTCGGCCGCCCGCGCCTCGACCTCGACATCGAGCGCCTCGCGCTCTTCGAGCCGCCTGGCCAGTTCGGCATCAAGCTCCTCCCGCTCGGCCTCGACGGCCGCCAGAAGCTCCTGTCGCTCCGCCTCGAGGGCCTCGCGCTCATCCTGGAATTCCTGAAGAATCGCGTCCCGTTCGGCCTCGAGCTCGTCGCGCTCCGTCCGCAGGGCCTGCACGATCGTCTCGAGTTCCTCGCGCGTGCCCGCAAGCTCCTCCATCTGCCTGAGCTCGGTCCGGGTCTCGGCGTGGGCCGACTGCTCGGCCTGCAGGGCCGCCGTCAGTTCCTCCTCCACCGATTGTCGCTGCTGCCAGAAGACTATGGCGAGTATCCAGCCCACGACCGCCAACACCGCGAGCGCGATGGGCACCGGTCGCCTGAAGTCGCTCTTCACGTCGTCCGCCACGTCCAACCTCCCTTGTTCTTGAGCGGGGCACACGGCTGACTGACGCCAGCGCCTGCGGCCCCTGCTGCCCCGATCGGTTCAACGACCCGGAGCCGGATGAAGTTCCGGCTCGGGCCGCCGACCGCGCCGCCGTCAGCCGCGGCTCGTGCCGCGCACCCGATCGACGATGAAGAGCAGGAGGACGGCACCCAGGATCGCTACGATCAGCGCGCCGATGATGTTGGTCGGCTGCAGCCCGAGAATCCACGAGAGGATGCCGCCGATATAGGCGCCGACCACGCCGACG
>SKOX01000149.1 GCA_007119835.1 Paracoccaceae bacterium | reverse complement strand
CGCCGCGATCGAAGGCGATGCGGCTCTCGCCATGCCCGAGGCCACGCCCTGAGCGCGCGAGAGCTCGCGGCGGGCGTACGCTTCCCCGACCTCGCCGTGCCGGGGGAGGGCGAGGCCGTGCCCGTGGCCGACGGCGTCCTCTGGATGCGGCTGCCGCTGCCGATGCGCCTCGACCACGTCAACGTCTACGCCCTCGACGAAGGCGACGGCTGGACGATCGTCGACACGGGCTTCGCTTCGCGCCGCGGCCGGGCGATCTGGGAGCGGCTGCTGGCGGGTCCGCTGGGCGGCCGGCCGGTGCGGCGGGTCGTGGTCACCCATCACCATCCCGACCATGTCGGCCTCGCCGGCTGGTTTCAGGGCCAGGGCGCGGAGCTCCTGGCCACGCGCACGAGCTGGCTCTTCGCCCGGATGCTGTGCCTCGACGAGCAGCCGGTGCCGCCGCCCGAGACGCTGGCCTTCTGGCGCGGTGCCGGCATGGCACCCGATATCCTCGCAGAGCGGGCGGGCACGCGCCCCTTCAACTATGCCGATATCGTCGCGCCGATGCCGCTCGGCTTCACCCGGCTCCGGGACGGCGCCGAGATCGAACTCGGCCGCCGTCGCTGGCGCGTGCGTCTCGGGCAGGGCCACGCGCCCGACCAGGCGACCTTCTGGGGCATCGGCCACGACCTCGTGCTGACCGCCGATCAGGTGCTGCCGCGGATCACGCCGAATCTCGGCGTCTACGCGACCGAGCCGGAGGCCGACCCGGTCGGCGAATACCTGGCCGCATGCGTGGCTCTGGGCGAAGCCGCCCATGCGGACCAGCTGGCGCTGCCTGGCCACCAGCGGCCGTTCCACGGCATTCCCGACCGCCTCGAGGCGCTGGTCGCCGGCCACCGGCGGATGCTCGACCGGCTTCTGGCCTGGATCGAGGAGCCGCGCACGGCTGCCGGGTGCTTCCCGTCGCTCTACGGCCGCGCGATCGGCCGTGACGAATACGGGCTCGCCCTCGTCGAGGCGGTCGGCCACCTCAATCATCTCCGCGCCCTGGGTCTTGCGGTGCGCGAGCCGGGGCCGCACGGCGCCTGGCTCTGGCGCCGGGCCTGACGCCGTCCGGTGGCACCAAAGTTGACGTACGAGGCCACGATTCCCACCTGACTTGCAGGCGTTGTTCGGCTAAGCCAAGCGCCGGGGCGCGTGCAGCGCGGCAGGCGGTGGCCACGGCACCGGACAGGACGAACTTTTGGAGAAGACCGAATGGCTCAGCAGACGCAGCGCGATGAGCACCTCTACAGCACCGAGCACGGAACGCTCACGGAGAAGACGACGCCCGAGACCGAATACAAGTACGGCCACATGGACGTCACCGAGCAGAAGCGGACCTTCGAGGGGTTCATCAAGTTCTGGATCTACCTGTTCGGCGCGACGCTCGCGATCCTGGCCTTTCTCGCGATCTTCGCCACCTGACGGGTGCCGCCGAGGCGCATCGCACCCTTGAGCGCGCCCGCTTCCGCGGGCGGCCACGCAGCAAGCCGCCAAAATACCGGCAAGCAAGTGTCAATGTGGCCGCATCGTAGCCGGAAACCCGGGCTCGCCGGTATCATGGGCAGCGGCTGATCCGCTTGCGACCACGGTCAACCGGATGCGGGTGGCGTCCGAACACTGGACGGTCTGTATCCGGACCCTTCCAGGCGACGGAGCGCCTCGAACTGGCAACCAGTTTCGGGATCGCGGATCTATGATGGGGAGCGCGCTTCTGCGCGTCCCCCGGGACTGGCCCGTCAACCCTTGAGCAAAATCTGATTTCAGGCCGAAATCAGGATTTTAAGGGATTTTCACGGTGAAACGGTACGAGGATCTCGTGACCGCGGCCTTTCAGAGAAGGCCTTCGCGCTGCAACTTCTTGCGCGCCAGCTTGCGCGCGCGGCGCACGGCCTCGGCCTTCTCGCGAGCCTTCTTCTCGGAGGGCTTCTCGAAGTGCTGCCGAAGCTTCATCTCACGGAAGACGCCCTCGCGCTGCATCTTCTTTTTCAGCGCGCGGAGAGCCTGGTCGACGTTGTTGTCACGAACCACTACCTGCACGGGATCAATCACCACCTTTCGCTCTGAGTTTCTGTCGTCGTCGTGCCGGAGCGCGCTATATAGACACTGATGTCGGGTCTGTCCACAGGGCACGACGGAGCAGCGAGAGGAGAGGAGCGAGCATGACCGACGCCGAACGCGGAACAGGAGGGGACGAGGCGCTGGAGCCGGATCCCGTCGCCGAAGCCCGCGCAAAGGTCGTCGAGGCCGCGCTGCCGCACGTTGCCTTCGACGGCTGGTCGGACAAGACGCTGTCCTACGCCGTCGAGGAAGCGGACGTCGATCCCGCAATCTCACGGCTCGCCTTCCCGCGCGGCGGCGTCGATCTTGCCCTTGCCTACCATTATGCCTGCGACGACAAGCTCGCCGAGGCGCTCACCCATGCCGACCTCCTTGGACTGCGCTTCCGGGACCGGATCGCCCACGCGGTCTTCATGCGCCTCGAGATGCTCTCGTCCGACCGGGAGGCCGTGCGCCGTGCCGCGGCCCTCTTCGCGCTGCCGATCTACGCTCCCGACGGGGCCCGCGCGATCTGGCACACGGCCGACACGATCTGGACCGCCCTCGGCGACGACAGCCGCGACTACAACTGGTACACCAAGCGCGCGACCCTGTCCGGCGTCTACTCCGCCTCGCTGCTCTACTGGCTCGGTGACGAGACGCTGGACATGGAGGCCACGCGCGCCTTCATACGCCGCCGTATCGATGACGTGATGCAGTTCGAGAGCGTCAAGGCCAAGGTCGCGCAGAATCCTTTCGCGGCCGCCCTTCTGAAGGGCCCCCAGCGCATCCTTGACCGCGTCCGGGCGCCCGGGGATAGTGGCGTGACAGACCTGCCGGGACGCTGGCGGCGCCGCTGACGCGTCGGCTCCTCGCCCGGCTTTTCCTTGAGGGGTAGCCATGGCGCTCGGCGGGCGGATTCTGACCTGGTACGAAGGCCGGTGGATCGAGGGGAACGCCCCGATCCTCGGCGCTGCCGATCATGGGGCCTGGCAGGGGACGATGGTCTTCGACGGTGGCCGCGCCTTCGAGGGCGTCGCGCCCGACCTCGACCGGCATTGTGCGCGGCTGGTCCGCTCCGCCGAGATCATGGGCCTTGCGCCGCCGATGGAGCCAGGCGCGCTGGCCGCGCTCTTCCGCGAGGGGATCACGCGCCTGGGAACCGAGGTGCCGCTGTACCTCCGGCCGATGATGTGGTCCCGCGACGGGTCGCCCGCAATCATCGATCCCGACCCTGCCTCGACCGCCGTGGCGGTCTGCCTCGAGGGTCTGCCGCTGCGGGCTCCCGGGCCGATGTCGCTTACGGTCTCGCCCTGGCGCCGCCCCACGCCCGACAGCGCGCTGACCGAGGCGAAGGCGGCCTGCCACTATCCCAACAACGCGCGCATCGTCCGCGACGCCCGGTCGCGCGGCTTCGACAACGCCCTGTCGCTCGACCAGGAGGGCCATGTCGCGGAGACCGCCTCGACCAACGCCTTCCTGGTTAGCGACGGCGTCGTCCGCACGCCGGTACCGAACGGCACGTTTCTCGCCGGCATCACCAGGTCGCGGGTCATCGAACTTCTGCGCGAAGACGGCGTCGAGGTGGTGGAGGAGGCGCTGACCGTCGCCGACTTCGCCGAGGCCGACGAGATCTTCCTGACCGGCAACGCCAACAAGGTCGTGCAGGTGACGCGGTTCGAGGAGCGCGAGATGCCCTCGACCGCGACGGCCGAGCGGGCGCGGCGGCTCTACTGGGACTTCGCCCACCAGACGCGGAGGGCTGCATGATCCCCGAGGCGATGCGCGCCGTCGAGATTGCCGAGGCCGGCGGTCCGGACGTGCTGCGGCCGGTGCGTCGTCCGGTGCCCGCGCCGGCGGCCGGGGAGATCCTGATCCGGGTCGTGGCGGCCGGGGTCAACCGGCCGGACGCCTTGCAGCGCGCCGGCGCCTACGCGCCGCCGCCTGACGCCTCGGACCTGCCCGGGCTAGAGGCCGCGGGCGAGGTCGCGGCGGTGGGGCCGGGCGTCTTTCGCTGGCGGATCGGCGACGCGGTCTGCGCGCTGCTGCCGGGCGGGGGCTATGCCGAGTATGCCGTCACGCCGGCCGACCATGCGCTGCCGGTGCCCGACGGGCTCGGCATGGTGGAGGCCGCGGCGCTCTGCGAGACGTTCTTCACCGTCTGGACCAACGTCTTCGAGCGCGGTCGGCTGGTGGCGGGGGAGAGCTTTCTCGTTCACGGCGGCTCGTCGGGGATCGGGACGACGGCGATCCAGCTCGCCGCCGTGCGGGGCGCGCGGGTCTTCGCGACCGCAGGATCGGCCGAGAAGTGCGCCGCCTGCGAGCGGCTCGGGGCCGAGCGGGCGATCAACTACCGCGAGGAGGATTTCGTCGCGGTGATCCGCGAGGCCACGGGCGGGGGCGGCGTCGACGTGATCCTCGACATGGTGGGCGGCGACTACCTGCCCCGCGACGTCAAGGCGCTGGCGACCGAGGGGCGGCTCGTGATGATCGCCTTCCTAGGCGGGCCGAAGGCGGAGCTGAACTTCGCCCAGGTGATGACCAAGCGGCTGACGATCACCGGCTCGACGCTGCGGCCGCAGTCGGTGGAGGCGAAGGCGCGGATCGCGCGGGCGCTGGAGCGGGAGGTCTGGCCGCTGATCGCTTCGGGGCGGATCGGGCCGGTGATGGACCGGACCTATCCGCTCGAGGAGGCGGCGGCGGCGCATGCGCGGATGGAGAGCTCGGCGCATGTGGGCAAGATCGTGCTGACGGTCGGTTGAGGCGGAAGCCCCGGAGGCGCCCGCGAAAAACCCGGAACGGAAAGCGTATGGATTTCGTCGGGAAACCGTCTGGATTCGGTATGGACGATCTCGCTCAGGCGGGGTCGCCGGCGAGATGGGCCGCGACGGTGCGCCGGTGGGGGCGCGCGCGGTGCTCGACGAGGTAGATGCCCTGCCAGGTGCCCAAGGCGAGGCGGCCGTCGGCGACCGGGATCTGCAGCGACACCGGCAGGAGGGCCGCCTTGATGTGGGCGGGCATGTCGTCGGGGCCCTCGGCGCGGTGGGCGATCCAGTCCATCGCCGGGTCGTCGGCCGGCGGGACGAGGCGGCGGAGGAAGGCCGCGAGGTCGGCCTGCACGTCGGGGTCGGCGTTCTCCTGGATCAGCAGCGAGCAGGAGGTGTGGCGGACGAAGAGGGTGAGGAGGCCGTGCGCGGCGCCGCTCGCCCGGACCCAGCGGGCGACGTCCGCCGTGAAGTCGGTGAGGCTGGGGCCGGGCGTCGCGATGGTGAAGCTGGTCTGCATGGGGCGCGAGTGTAGGCGGGGCAGCGCGGCCCGCCTAGTCGTCGTCGTGCGCTTTTCCGCCATGCAGTCAGGCGCCGGAAGGGGAGGTGGGTGAACCACGCCCCCTGCCTTTTCACGGAGGACGGAGTCCAGGTGGCCGACCTCCTCGAGCGTGTGGTTGCTCGCGACGCCTCCGGGCGAGGCGCCCGAGGAGCAGCGGCCCTCAGCCGTCGAGGAGCTTGTCGCCCTGCTGGTCGATCACCATGCGGGCCTTGCGGGTCGCCTGGTCTGCGGCCTCCTGCTCGGACTCGCAGATGTCGGCGCGGATCAGGTGGTGGGTGCGGAGCGTGCCGTCCACATGCTTCTCGACCCGGGCGGCGACGCGGTAGCCGCCGGCCGTCTTGACCGGCTCGGGATAGATCCGGAAGCCCTTGTAGGCTACCGGCTCGGGCTCGGGCTTCGCAGAGGCGCCACCGCCGAACCACCGCTTGAATATCGACATTGGCCCTGCTCCTCATGCGCCGCATGACGAAGCGCGCCGCGCGCTTGGCGGCTGCCCCGGCTACTGATCCAGGAAACTCCGCAGCTTCCGCGACCGGCTCGGATGCTTCAGCTTCCGCAGCGCCTTCGCCTCGATCTGGCGGATGCGCTCGCGGGTGACGGAGAACTGCTGGCCGACCTCCTCGAGGGTGTGGTCGGTGTTCATGCCGATGCCGAAGCGCATGCGCAGGACGCGCTCCTCGCGCGCGGTCAGCGAGGCGAGGACGCGGGTCGTGGTCTCCTTCAGGTTGCCCTGGATGGCGGACTCGAGCGGCAGGATGGCGTTCTTGTCCTCGATGAAGTCGCCGAGCTGGCTGTCCTCCTCGTCGCCGATCGGCGTCTCGAGCGAGATCGGCTCCTTGGCGATCTTCATCACCTTGCGGACCTTCTCGAGCGGCATCTGCAGCTTCTCGGCGAGCTCCTCGGGGGTGGGCTCGCGGCCGATCTCGTGGAGCATCTGGCGGCCGGTGCGGACGAGCTTGTTGATCGTCTCGATCATGTGGACCGGGATGCGGATGGTGCGGGCCTGGTCGGCGATCGACCTCGTAATGGCCTGGCGGATCCACCACGTCGCGTAGGTCGAGAACTTGTAGCCGCGGCGGTACTCGAACTTGTCGACGGCCTTCATCAGACCGATGTTGCCTTCCTGAATGAGATCAAGGAACTGCAGGCCGCGGTTCGTGTACTTCTTGGCAATGGAGATGACGAGCCTGAGGTTGGCCTCGACCATCTCCTTCTTGGCGATCCGGGCTTCCTTCTCGCCCTTCTGCACCTGGTTCACGATGCGCCGGAACTCGGAGATGTCGACGCCGACATACTGGCCGACCTCGGCCATCTCCTGGCGGACGCGCTCGGCCTCGGGGCGCAGGCGGCCGGTGAGCTGGTCCCAGCCGCGGGTCTTCTTCGCCGAGACGCGGTCGAGCCAGTTCGGCTCGAGCTCGGCGCCCTTGTAGTCGGCGATGAATTCCTGGCGGTTGATGCGCGCCTGGTCGGCGAGCTTCACCATCGCGCTGTCGAGCGTCATGATCCGGCGGTTGATGCCGTAGAGCTGGTCGACGAGCTGCTCGATGCGGTTGTTGTGCAGGTGCAGCGAGTTGACGAGCTCGACGATCTCCGAGCGGGTGCGCTGGTAGGCGCGCTCGTGATCGGCGGTGAAGGAGCCGTCGTGGTTCAGGGTGGCCGACATGCGGCGGTCCTGCATCGCCGCGAGGTGCTCGTAGTCGGTGGCGATGCGGTCGATGGTCTCGAGGACCTGCGGCTTGAGCGCGGCCTCCATCGCGGCGAGCGACAGGTTGCCGGGATCGTCCTCTTCCTCTTCCTCCTCGCGCGGGGCGGCCGCGGCCTCTGCGTCGTCGTCCGCGCCGGCGACGGCCGGGCGGGGCACAGGTGCAGGCTTCGGCGGCGGCGGGGCGGCCGGGGCTTCGGCGACGGGATCGACGACCTTCAGGGCGGCGGCCAGCGGCTCTTCCTCGTCGGCCTCCATCGACTGGCCGAACGTGGTCTCGAGGTCGATGACCTCGCGCAGCATGATCGCCTCCTCGAGGAGCTCGTCACGCCAGACGGTGATGGCCTGGAAGGTGAGCGGGCTCTCGCAGAGGCCCGCGATCATGGTGTTGCGGCCGGCCTCGATGCGCTTGGCGATGGCGATCTCGCCCTCGCGCGACAGGAGCTCGACCGAGCCCATCTCGCGCAGGTACATCCGCACGGGATCGTCGGTGCGGTCGAGGGTCTCGGACTGGGTCGGGGCGACGGCGATCTCGCGCGAGGTGGATTCCTCGGCGGCCGGCTCCTCGGGGGCTTCGGGAGCGGCCTCTTCCTCCTCGGCCTCCTCGCGCTCGTCGACGTTGATGCCCATCTCGTTGAGCATCGCCATCACGTCCTCGATCTGCTCGGACGTGACCTGGTCCGGGGGGAGGACCTGGTTGAGTTCGTCGATCGTGATGAAGCCGCGGGACTTGGCCGTGGCGATCATCTTCCTGACCGCCGCCTGGCTCATGTCGAGCAGGGGCCCGTGATCCTGCCCCTCGTCTCCCGGCTTGTCGCCGCCGTCCTTGGCCATGGCATGCTCCGTCATCTCCCGCGGCGTGGGCTCCGCGGGCGTGCTGGGGTTCTTTCTAACAGAGGTCTGATTCGCAACACCGTGGGACATCAGCGCTTTTCGCGGCTCCGCTTCCAGACCTGTCGGTCGATCATATCCTGCAGGCGGCGCGACAGTTCGGCCGCGTTCTCGCCCGTTTGTTCGTCACCGGGTCCGGCGCGCGCGGCTTCGTGCTGCGCATCGGCGGCCTGGCGGAGGCGCCAGGTGAGGCCCTCGTCGAGATCCCCGGCGGCGCTCCCGAGGGCGAGCATGGCCTCGCGGATCTCCGCCTCCTTCTCGATCCAGAGCCCGTGCCGGACGATTTCCTCCTCGATGGCCGCGGCGGCCCGGTCGGGATCCGCGCCCGCCGCGAGGTGCGGGTTGGCACGAAGCTGGCCGGACAGCGACAGCCGATCCCGCGGATCCCGTCCGAGCCGGGCGCTCATCCGCTCGATCAGTGCTTCCGCCTCCCCTGTCGGCGCCGGAACGCCGGCGGCCGTCTCGTTCTCCGGCGGCTCTCCTCTGGAGGCCGCTTCAGCCAGCACAGGTAGGCTATCCGGAGCGCAGGACAAGAGCGCGTCACGCACTTCCGCAAGATCGGGGCAGAGGAAGGCCATCCGGTCGAGGCGCTCGTCGAAGCGCGGCAGGAGCGCGGGATTGTTCAGCAGCCCGAGCAGGATCGCGCTCTCCCGCAGCCGCGCTTCCGCAGCGGCGCCGTCGGGTGCCGAGGCGAGCAGGCTTGCCTTCGCGGCGGCGGAGGCAGGCAGATGCGCCCCCCGCGCGCGGTCGGTGAAATGCCGCCGTCCGGGAGGGGGGAGGCCGGCGCTCCGGGAGAGCCTGCGGTCTTCGGCTTGCGCCGGTGCCCTGCCGAAGAGGCGGGCGCGGCGCTCGCGCAGGGCGGCCCAGGTATGGCCGCGCAGGCTCTCGTCGCGGATGCGCTGAAGGTGCGCCTTGAGGCGGGCGTCGAGCGCGGCGCGGCGCTCGGGGCTGTCGAGCGGCTGGCCCTCGGTCTCGCGGCGCCAGAGCAGCTCGACGATCGGCAGCGAGGTCTCGAGCAGCGCGGCCATGGCGGCGCGGCCGCCGCTGCGGATGAGGTCGTCGGGGTCCTGGCCCGGCGGCAGCAGCAGGAAGCGCAGGGAGCGCCCGGCGACGAGGAGCGGCAGGGCGCGGTCGATCAGGCCGTGGGCGGCGTTCAGCCCGGCCGTGTCGCCGTCGAGGGCCACCACCGGCTCGGGCGTCACCCGCCAGAGCAGCTCGAGCTGGGTCTCGGTGACGGCGGTGCCCAGCGGCGCGACGGCGGCCTCGAAGCCGGCCTGGACGAGCGCGATGACGTCGGTATAGCCCTCGGTCACCAGGAGCGGGCCGGCGCGCCCGACGGCGGCGCGCGCCTCGCGGAAGTTGAAGAGGGTGCGGCCCTTGTCGAAGAGCGGCGTCTCGGGCGAGTTGATGTATTTCGGGATGCCGTCGCCCGTCTCGAGGGTGCGGCCGCCGAGGCCGATCGGACGGCCGGTCGCGTCGCGGATCGGGAAGATCACGCGGTTGCGGAAGAGGTCGTAGCGACGCCCGCCGTCCTTGGCCTCCTTGATGAGGCCGGCCTCGATGAGTTCGTCCTCGCGGAAGCCCTTGGCCGCGAGGTGCTGCGAAAGCGCCTGCCAGCCCGGTGGCGCGTAGCCGATGTCGAACCGCTCGCGGGTCGCGGGCGCGAGGCCGCGCCGGTCGAGGTAGGCGCGCGCCTCCGCGCCACGGGCCGTGGCAAGCTCAAGCCGGTAGAAGGCGACGGCGGCCTCCATCGCGGCATGGAGCCGGCTGCGGCGGTCGGCCTCGCCGGGTGGCGCACCCTTCGAGCGCTCGGGCATCGGCATGCCCGCGTCCTGCGCAAGCGCCTCCACCGCTTCCATGAAGCCCATGTTCTCGGTTTCGCGCAGGAAGTCGATCGCGTCGCCCTTGGCGTGGCAGCCGAAGCAGTAGTAAAGCCCCTTCGCGTCGTCGACATGGAAGGAGGCGGTCCGCTCCTGATGGAAGGGGCAGGGGGCCCAGTAGTCGCCCTTGGCCGCGTTCGACTTGCGGTTGTCCCAGGTCACCTTGCGCCCGACTAGCCGCACCAGCGACGTTCGGCCGCGCAGGTCGTCGAGGAAGCCCGGGGGAAGACTCATCGGCAAGATATCGTGTGCAAGCTTCTTAATGGCAAGGGCGTTCGGGATGCCCGTGGGGCCGACATGGAAGCGGTCAGTCACGATGCCGCGAATCGCGGACCCGCGCAACTGCTAGTTGTAGGGCGGCCGCTGCCGGCGGATGCCGAGAGGCAACGAGGAACCACCGCTCGCACGTGGCGGGAGGCCGGCGCGCCCGCCTCGATCAGACTTCCTCGGCTGGCGGAAACTCGGGCAGGTCCTGGAGCGGGGGGCTGCTGGCGGAGCCGCCGTGGGCCGCGTGCTCGTCCGCGCGCGGCTTCGGCTCCGGTTTCGCCCGCTCCGTCCGGATCGGCAGGGCGGGCGCCGTGCCGTCCTTGTCGACGCCCATGTAGAGCGTGCGGTGCGGGAAGGGGATCTCGATGCCGCGCTCGTCGAAGACCGCCTTGATGAAGCCGTTATAGGCGCGCCCCACGCCAAACTGCTTGCCCGGCAGGGTCTTAATGCGGCCGCGCACGACGATGGCGCTGTCGGCGAACTGGTCGATGCCGAACTGCTCGAAGGGCGGCAGGATCTCGGCGCGGTGCTCGGTCTCCATCAGACGGTCGAAGGCCTCCTGCATCGCATCCTGCACCTCGGCGAGGTTCTCGCGGTAGGCGACGCCGATGTCGGCGACGTGGAAGGAGAAGGTCTTGGTGAAGTTGGTCACCGTATCGACGCCGGAAAACGGGATCATGTGGTAGCGGCCGTTGAAGTCGCGCAGGCTCACCGAGCGGATGGTGAGCTTCTCGACGACGCCGGTGATCGCGCCGGCCGTCACGATGTCGCCCTCGTTCATGGTGTTCTCGAACTGGATGAACGCGCCGTTGATGATGTCCTGCACGAGCTTCTGGGAACCGAAGCCGATGGCGAGGCCGACGACGCCGGCACCCGCGAGGAGCGGCGCGATGTTGATGCCGATCTCGTGCAGCACGGTCATCGCGGTGACGACCGCGAGCACGATGACGAAGGCATTCGAGAAGAGCGCGAGCAGCGTGCGCTCGCGCGCCGTCGGGGCCTCGCCGATGTCGGGGTTGAGGCGGTATTCGACCCAGGAGGCGACGACGATGTAGATCCCGCCGGCGGCCAGAAGCACCGCCGAGATCCACAGGAAGCTCCAGACGATCGTCTGGCCCGCCGGCGAGCCGAGCCAGGCGAAGGCGTCGACGATTCCCCAGAAGGTCAGGATGAGCGCGAGCACGACCAGCGCCGAGACCACGCGCGCGACCTGGAGCGCGGCGGGGACGAAGCGGTTCAGTCGGGCCTCGAGCGTCGGATACCTGGCGCGGGCGCGCTCGCCGACGCGGACCCCGTCGGAGATGCTGCGGGTGATGAAGGCGATGATGAGCGAGCCGAACAGGATGACGATGACCGAGCTCAACGTCGCGCGCACCATGAAGGCGAGCGCTTCCCCGGGTATGGCGCGCCAGACGACGAAGAGCGCGAGGATGTAGCCGATCGCGATCAGGTGCCAGTAGGAGGCGAGGGGCGAGAGCCACGCCACGATCATGTCGTCCGAGACGCGAGCGAGGCGGATCTGGAGGCCATCGCGCACGGCGGCGCGGTTGCGCAGGATGAGCCTGGTGCCGATCGTGATCGCGACGATCGCGGATGCGAGCATGAGCCAGTCGGCCAGCCGGTCGGCGTCGAGTTGGGCTGCGAGCGGCGCCAGGAAGAGGATGCCGTAGCCCAGGATGCCGATAATTCGCGCGAGCCAGAAGTTCCAGTGCCGGGCCAGAGCGTCGTTCGTCCGGATTAGCCGCAGCTCCGGGTGCAGCGGGCGCAGGATTACCCGCATGAGCGCGCGGGCTGCCTCGACCCAGATGAAGGCGCTGAGGAAGATGCCGACCTCGAGCGGCAGATCGCCCTCGGTGATGACGAAAGCGACGGCAAAGCCGATACTCCAGGCGACCACCACCCGCGCGACGTCGACCAGCAGCCCGAAGAACTTCCAGCGGAAGGGCGCGAGCGCCGTCTCGGCGGCGACGGCGCTGCCCTCGAAGCGCGACAGCATCGGCCGCGTCGCCAGCCGCAGGATCCATATCGCCAGGAGCACCGCCAGGATGACGGTCACGACGGGCGCGAGCTCGGCCCAGTCCTGGCGCAGGTCGTATCCGCGGGCGAGCTCGAGGATCTCGGTGACCGCGAAGAGGTCCCTGAGGACGCCGCGGACCTCTTCTCCCAATCCCTCGGCCAAGTCGAGGGTCTGCTCGGCGATCGCCTGCGCCACGGTCGGGTCGAGCAGGATCTCGGGATCGACCGGAAGCTGCGGGTCGATGGGCGCGTCGGGGTCGGCCTCGCGGACCTGCGCGATCAGGGCTGCGCGCGCTTCCGGGTTCTCCAGGATGATGGCAAGCAGCCGCAGCGCCTCCGCCACGCT
>SKOX01000338.1 GCA_007119835.1 Paracoccaceae bacterium | reverse complement strand
CGGATGCCGAAGCCGATCGTGTAGGCGTCGAAGGACGCGTCGGGAAAGGGCAGCGCCATCGCGTCGCCGACGACCCAGTCGAGCCGGTCCCGGTGGGCATAGGTGGCGGCGCGGCCGCGCCCCTCGACCAGCATCGCCTCGGTCAGGTCGAGCACGGTGACGTCGGCATCCCCGCGGGTGCGGTCGAGGATCCGCCGGGCGAGGTCGCCGGTGCCGCCCGCGACGTCGAGAACGCGCATCCCGGGCCGGGGCGCGAGCCAGTCGACGAGCGCGGTCTTCCACAGCCGGTGGACCCCGCCGCTCATCAGGTCGTTCATCAGGTCGTAGCGCCGCGCGACCGAAGAGAAGACGCCGTGGACGCGGGCGGACTTCTCGGCCTCGCTCACCTCCTCGAAGCCGAAGCTCGTCATCCGGCCGGGAACCGCCTCCGCCCCGGCGGGCGCCGCCTCGTCGCTCGTGCCGGCCATGTCCCCTGCCCTTCCGCTGCCCTTGTCCCCTGCTTATAAGCCGGGGGCGCGGGCTGACAACCGGCGCCGAAGGAAGAGGTTGCGCGTGCCCGAGCTGCCCGAGGTCGAGACGGTCCGCCGCGGGCTCGCGCCTGCGATGGCCGGACGCGTGATCCTGAGGGCCGAGATACGCCGGCCGGACCTGCGCTGGCCCCTGCCGCCGGGCCTCGCCGCGCGGCTGACCGGGGCGCGGGTCGAGGCGCTGCGGCGGCGGTCGAAATACCTGCTCGCCGACCTCGCGGGCGGGGACACGCTGATCGTGCACCTCGGCATGTCCGGGCGGATGCTGCTCAGCCGCGCCGAGGCGCCGGCCCTCGCGGCGGGGGCCGAGCGCGACCCGCTCGCGGCCTTCGCCCACGGCCATCCGCTGCCGCAGAAGCACGACCACGTCGTGCTCGACATGGAGGGCGGCGCGCGGATCACCTTCAACGACGCCCGCCGCTTCGGCGCGATGGACCTCTGGCCGACCGAGACGCTCGAGGCGCATCCGCGCCTCGCGGCGCTGGGCCCGGAACCCCTGGGCAACGCCTTCAGCGAGGCGCATCTCGCAGGCCGGCTCGCGGGGCGGGCAACGCCGGTGAAGGCGGTCCTGCTCGACCAGCGCGCCGTGGCGGGCCTGGGCAACATCTATGTCTGCGAGGCGCTGTGGCGCGCCGGCGTCTCGCCGCTGAGGCTCGCGGGCTCGCTCGACGCGGCCGAGGTGGCGCGGCTGGTGGCGGCGGTGCGGGCGGTGCTCGCGGACGCGATCGACGCCGGCGGCTCGTCGCTCCGCGACTACCGGCAGGCGGACGGCGAGCTCGGCTACTTCCAGCACGCCTTCGCGGTCTACGGCCGCGAGGGCGAGCCCTGCGCGCGGGCGGCGTGCAGCGGCATCTTGACGCGGACGGTGCAGGCCGGCCGCTCCTCGTTTCACTGCCCCGCATGCCAGCGGGCTTGACGCCCCCGCGCTGCTGATAGACAGAGCGCCGTTCCAAGCAGGGAGGGCCCCATGGCCTACGAGACGATCCTCGTCGAGACGGAGGACCACGTCGGCACGATCCGCCTGAACCGGCCCGACGCGCTCAACGCTCTGAACGCGCAGGTCCTGGGCGAGCTCGCCGAGGCGGTGGCCGAGATGGACGCCTCCAACCGGGTCCGCGCGATCGTCATCTCCGGCTCGGAGAAGGCCTTCGCCGCCGGCGCCGACATCAAGGAGATGGCGCAGAAGTCCTTCGTCGACGTGTTCCTCGAGGACCTCTACGCCGACCCGCTCGAGGCGCTGATGCGCTGCCGCAAGCCGATCGTGGCGGCGGTCTCGGGCTACTGCCTCGGCGGCGGCTGCGAGCTCGCGATGATCTGCGACTTCATCATCGCGTCCGACACCGCGAAGTTCGGCCAGCCGGAGATCAACCTCGGCATCATCCCCGGCATGGGCGGCAGCCAGCGCCTCACCCGCGCCGTCGGCAAGGCCAAGGCGATGGACATGTGCCTGACCGGCCGCTTCATGGACGCCGAGGAAGCCGAACGCGCCGGCCTCGTCAGCCGGATCGTCCCGGCGAAGGACCTCCAGCGCGAGGCGCGCGACGCGGCGCTGAAGATCGCCGAGAAGTCGCCCGTCGCCATCAGGGCTTGCAAGGAAGCCGTGAACCGCGCCCACGAGACGACGCTGCGCGAGGGCCTCCTGTTCGAGCGGCGGCTGTTCAACGCGCTCTTCGCCAGCGAGGACCAGTCCGAGGGCATGGCGGCCTTCGCCGAGAAGCGCACGCCGCAGTTCCGCGGCAAATAATCCGCGCCGCCTGGCCGGCCGCGGTTGACACCCACCGCGCCGCGCAGTAGACGCGGCGCTCGCATGAAGCACGAGACATAACCGGGCTAGGACCACATGGCCAATTCGCCGTCATCCAGAAAGCGCGCCCGCCAGATCGAGCGGCGGACGGACGTGAACAAGGCGCGGCGCTCGCGGATCCGGACCTTCATCCGCAAGGTCGAGACCGCACTCGCCGGCGGCAACGCCGACGAGGCCGCCACCGCTCTGCGCGAGGCGCAGCCGGAGATCATGCGGGGCGTCTCGGCAGGCGTTCTGCACAAGAACACCGCGAGCCGGAAGGTTTCGCGCCTCGCCGCGCGGGTCAAGACGCTGAACGCCTGACCCGCCCTGCCCGGGCAGCCGACCAGCCCGGCACCTCCCCGTCCCGAAGCGCGCCCGAGCGGGCGCGCTTTATCTTTTTGCGCCCATCGTGGGGCCCTTCGCGGGGCCGGAGTTGAGCCGCGCGTTGGACGCGGGCGGAGGCGCTGCCGGAAGCGGGCATGTTCCACCTTCGGTCCGGTTGCCGGCAGCCGGTGAGTCGCGGTAGATTTCAGCCTCCGGATTCAGGAGGCGAATCCGGCCAAAGTCAGTTCACACGCACAGCGCACGCGCCCAACGATCAAGTTGATCGCTGACTGTTTATTATTTTTTACTTGTATTGCTTATCGGCGCCACTTCGCCCACCGGCGGCGGAACTTTGGTGTCAAGCGTTAAGATTGGTTGAAGCCCCCTGGCCTAAGCGAGTAACTTTGAGGCAAGGGGAAACGTCGATCTGGGCAGGGAGGAACCGTCGTGGCGGGGCAAGCAGGGTTTGCCGCTGGGGTCGTGACTCGTGAAGCGGGAAGTGTTAAGACAAGTTTCAATCAAGGATTGAGCGACTCGTCGGCGGCGGTCGCGCCGGAAAAAACCCGAGCCTGCGATGACACCTGAACTCATGAACCACGAGCCGCAGGCCACCGAAGCCTCCTGGAGCCGCGTCCGCAGCGAATTGCTGCGCTCGCTCGGCAGGGACGCCTTCCACAACTGGATCGACCCCCTCGTGTTCCGCGGCGCGCGGCAAGGCGTTGTCGAGTTCGAAGCGCCGACGAGCTTCATCGGCACCTGGGTCGAGCGCAACTACGGCGAAACGATCCGGCGGCTGTTCGCCCGCGACGGCATCACCGTCGGGCG
>SKOX01000121.1 GCA_007119835.1 Paracoccaceae bacterium | reverse complement strand
GGAAGCTGCGAAGCTGACGCCGCGGCGGCCGGCGAGGTCGGTGACGTACTGCCAGGCGACGCGGCCGGAGCGGGAGCCGCGGGTCTGCTGCCACTCGATCGCCTCGGCGCGGAGCGTCTCGGCGTCGATCCCGATGCCGTAGGCGTCGCAATAGCCACGGATCATCGCGAGATAGGCGTCCTGGCTGCACGGGTGGAAGCCGAGCCAGAGGCCGAAGCGGTCCGACAGCGAGACCTTCTCCTCGACCGCCTCGGACGGGTTGATGCCCGACTGGCGCTCGTTCTCGATCATCTCGCGGGGCATCAGGTGGCGGCGGTTCGACGTGGCGTAGAGCACGACGTTGTCGGGCCGCCCCTCGATACCGCCGTCGAGGACGGCCTTCAGCGACTTGTAGTGGCTGTCGTCCTTGTCGAAGGAGAGGTCGTCGCAGAACAGGATGAAGCGGTGGTCGCTCGACCGCAGCACGGCGAGCAGGCGACCGATCGAGGGCAGGTCCTCCCGGTGCAGCTCGATGAGCTTGACGCGGCCGGGCTGCGCGCGGACGGCCTCGGCATGGGCGGCCTTGACGAGCGACGACTTGCCCATGCCGCGCGCGCCCCAGAGCAGCACATTGTTGGCGGGGAAGCCGCGGGAAAACTGCAGGGTATTTGCCAGCAGCGTGTCGCGGGCGCGGTCGATGCCGACGAGGAGCCGGATCTCGACCCGGGCGACCTGCGGAACGGGCTGAAGCCGGTCGGGAGCGACGTGCCAGACGAAGGCGTCGGCGGCGTCGAGGTCGGGCGCGCGCCCGGGCGGCGGCGACAGCCGCTCGAGCGCCTCGGCGATCCGCGCGAGCGCGGCGGCGCTGTCAGTCCCGTCGATCACGGCTTCTCGTTGAGCGGGCCGTCGGTTTCCTCGTCCCAGAGCCCCTGCGCCTTGAGCTCCCTCTCGCGCCCGCGCTCGACGAAGCGGACGAGGATGATCGAGATCTCGTAGAGGCCGTAGACCACGACGAAGAGGATGACCTGGGTGATGACGTCGGGCGGCGTCACGATGGCGGCCAGCGCCAGGATGCCGACCATGGCGTACTTGCGCACGTCGCCCAGGCCCCGCGCGGAGACGAGGCCGGCCTTGCCCATCAGGGTGAGCAGGACGGGAAGCTGGAAGCAGAGCCCGAAGGCGACGATGAACCTCATCGTCAGGCCGAGATACTCGTTGATCGTGCCGAGGAACTGGATGGTCAGTTCCTCGCCCGCGGGCACGGCGGCCTCGATGTCCTCCATCCCCATGCCGAACTGCTGGAAGCCGAGGAAGAAGCGGAAGGCGAGCGGCAGGACAATGAAGTAGGCGAAGGCGCCGCCGATCGCGAAGAGCACCGGCGAGGAGATCAGGAAGGGCAGGAAGGCGCGCTTCTCCTGGCGGTAGAGGCCGGGGGCGACGAAGCGCCAGAGCTGGTGCGCGATGACCGGGAAGGCGAGCACGAAGCCGCCGAAGATCGAGATGCGGATATGCACCATGAAGCCCTGCTGCAGGCCGGTGTAGATCATCTCGGGGCGCTGCCCGAAGTCCTGCAGGGCGTCGATCAGGGGGGCTGCGAGAAAGTTGAAGATCGGCCGCGCCACCGCGAACGAGGCGATCATGAAGATGACGAAGGCGAGGACCGAGCGGATCAGCCGGGTGCGGAGCTCGGCGAGATGCTCGACGAGCGGCGCCGTCGTGTCGTCGATGCCCTCGGAATGGTCCTTCATCGGCCATCCCCGCCTTCGGCCGGCGCGTCCTTGGCCCCGCCACTGCCCGCGTCACCGGTCGGCGCCGCTCCGCCAGCCGGCGCTTTCGCCCCACCCGCTTTCGCCCCACCCGCTTTCGCCCCACCGGTGGCCGTGCGCCCGTCGCCCTTCCTGGCCGGACCGCCGCTTCCGCCGGCTGCCGGCGGGGCCGACTTGGCCTTGTCGGCATCCCCGTCGGCGGTACCTTCGCGGTTCGCATCTTTGACGAGCCCCTCGGCATACTTGCGCGCGGACTTCGTCGACGAGTTGAGGTTCAGCTTGTTGATGGAGTTGAGGTCGCGCGACGCCTCGCGCAGGCCGGATTCGTCGGCGGCCTGCTCCATGGAGCGCTGGAACTCGCGCGCCATGCCGCGGGCCTTGCCCATGACGTTACCGACCGTGCGAAACAGCTTCGGCAGATCCTTGGGCCCCACCACGATCAGCGCGATGATGCCGATCAGCAGCAGTTCCATCCAGCCGATGTCGAACATGGCGTTCCGCCTATCGGGGCGCTCGCGCCCCTGAGCCGAGGGTCAGCCCTTGTCCTTCTCGGGCGTGATGTCGCGCGCGTGCTCGCCGCTGCCGGCGGCGGTGCGGGAGGCGTCCTCGATCTCCTCGGAGCCTTCCTTGATGCCGCGCTTGAAGCTGGTGATGCCCTTGCCGACCTCGCCCATCAGCGACGCGATCTTGCCGCGCCCGAAGAGCACGAGAACCACGATCGCGATGAGAAGGAGACCCGCCGGGCCAATGTTGTTGAGCATTGCGTCTTCTCCCAAACCGCGCGCGCAGCCCTGAGGCTCCGCCGCGACACACACATATTGCTTCGGGGTCCCGCGATCAAACCCTTAAATCGGCCGGCCGGCGCCCGTGCCGTGTTCGTGATGGCCGGCGGCGGCCCGAACCGCGCGCTCAGAGCGTCGCGTTCAGCGCGCCGCCGTCGTGGACGATGTTCTGCCCGACGATGAAGCCGGCATGCACCGAGCAGAGGAAGGCGCAGGTCGCGCCGAACTCCTCCGGCGTGCCGTAGCGGCGCACGGGGATCGTCGCCTCGCGCCGACGCCGGGCCTCGTCGAGGCTGATGCCCTCGCCCTTCGAGACGCCCTGGTCGAGCGCGGTCGCGCGGTCGGTGGCGTGGATGCCGGGCAGCAGGTTGTTGATCGTCACCCCCTTCGACGCGACCTGCCGGCTCGTCCCCGCGACGAAGCCGGTGAGGCCGGCGCGTGCGCTGTTCGACAGGCCGAGCTGGGGGATCGGCGCCTTCACGGCCGCCGAGGTGATGTTGACGACCCGGCCGAAGCCGCGCGCCATCATCCCCGGCAGCACGGCCTGCATCAGCGCGATCGGGCTCAGCATGTTGGCGTCGATCGCCCGGATGAAGTCGTCGCGGCTCCAGTCGGACCAGAGGCCGGGCGGCGGGCCGCCGGCGTTGTTCACCAGGATGTCCGGCTCGGGGCAGGCGTCGAGCACCGCCGCCCTGCCGTCGGCGGTCGTGATGTCGGCGGCAACGGCGGTGACGCGCACGCCGTGCAGGTCGCGGAGTGCGGCGGCGGTCGCCTCGAGCTCCTCGGCGCCACGCGCGTTGATCACGAGTTCGACGCCGGCTCCGGCCAGCGCCTCGGCGCAGCCGCGGCCGAGGCCCTTCGATGCCGCGCAGACGATGGCCCGCCTGCCCCTGATGCCGAGATCCATGGTTTCCTCCCCGTCGTCGGTTCGACGCACCCT
>SKOX01000195.1 GCA_007119835.1 Paracoccaceae bacterium | reverse complement strand
ATGGGCGTGCCGGGCCTGCCGGTCACGGTGCTGCTGAACCGCGAGGGCGAGGAGATCGGCCGGCTGATGGGCGGCGCCGAGTGGGACACCGATGCGTCCCGGGCGATCATTCGGCGGGTGATGGAGCTCGGCCGGTAGCCTCGGGATCGGTGTCGCGGGGCTGCGTGGCGAAGACGTCGCCGGCCTTGTGCTCGCGCGTCGGCACCTGGCCGTCGCGCGACAGCAGGATCGCGAGCGGGCGCGTCCCCTCGAATTCCGAGAAGATGATGACCATGATCGCCGTGATCGGCACGGCGAGCAGGGCGCCCGGAATGCCCCAGAGCGACGACCAGACCATCAGGCTGACCAGGATCACGAAGGGGCTGAGGTTGAGCGACGAGCCGAGCAGGTACGGCTCTAGGAAGTTGCCGACGAAGAACTGCGCCCCCGAGAGCGCCAGCAGCACCACCAGCGTCGTCGTCACATCCCCGAACTGCAGCAGCGACAGCGCGACGGGGAACATCACGCCGAGGAACGAGCCGAGATACGGGATGTAGTTCAGAAGCGCGATCAGGGCCGCCCAGAAGCCCGCGAACTCGATGCCGAGCGCGGTCATGATCGCATAGCTGATCACCCCGAGGATAATGTTGATGAAGGTCTTCATCGCGAGATAGGTGCCGATCCGGTCGTTGATGTCGGCGATGATGTCGCGGATGATCGCAACCTTGTCCGGATCGGGCGACAGCCGCCCGATCTTTTCGGAGAAGTTGCTCTGCTCCACGAGCAGGAAGCCGGCATAGACCAGGACCAGCAGGAAGACGAAGACGATCGACGAGATCCACCCCACCGTGGGTCCGATCAGCGCCTGGATGTTGATCTCGCCGAAGACTTCGCGCCGGACCGTCTCCCAGGTCGGCTCCTCCTCGATGCCGGCGGCCTCCGCCCACTGCTGGATCACCGCGAGCAGGCTCTCGAGATACTGCGGCGAGAGCGCGATGACCGCGTTGAGGTTGTTGATCAGGAGCGAGATCAGCGAGGACAGGATAATTCCGATGATGACGATGGAGAGCAGATAGCGCAGCGGCCCCGGAACCGCCGGCCCGACGATCGGAATGCGGTCGATGAAGCGCGCGAGCCCGAGGATGACGTAGACGACGAGCACGCTGGCGACCACCGGCACGATGATGCCCCGCCCGACGTAGAAGACGTAGCCGACCATCAGCGCCAGCGCGACGCCGTAGACCAGGTTGCGAAACGAGTTCTGCATTCGGAGGCGCGTCCCCAGTGGAGCCCCGCAGGCCCCTTGCCTGCTTACGACAAACGCCAACTGCATAAAAGCCGAGTCGCCCGGTGCCGCTCTAATGCCGCCCCAATGCCGCCGCAATGCCGCCCCGGTGCCGCGCTTCCGAGGCGGACTGGCGGGCGAGGCTCGCGGACGGCGCTCCACTTGCAGCGAGCTGACCGGGCGTGTCCGCGGCGCGACGGCGCGGCTGCTTTCCGAGCCGGGCCGCAATCCGCACGCGTCGCCCGGCGGCTGCGGACGGCGCGCTTACGCGGTCGTGAGTCGCGCGCGATTGCGCGGCGCCGGGGGCGGGACTAGAAGGACCGTCATGGCCACGTCCACCTCCGTCTGGCGCTACGCCAACCCGGTCGAGTTCATGCGCGTCTCCGGCGCGGCGCTTCCCTACATCTGGGGGCTGACCATCGCGACGCTGACGGTGGGCCTTGTCTGGGGCTTCTTCTTCACGCCCGACGACTACGAGCAGGGCTCGACGGTCAAGATCATCTTCCTGCACGTGCCCGCGGCGCTGATGGCGATCAATGCCTGGCTGATGATGCTGGTCGCCTCGCTGATCTGGTTCATCCGGCGGCACCACGTCTCGGCGCTGGCGGCGAAGGCGGCGGCGCCGGTCGGCGCGGTGTTCACCATCGTGACGCTCGCGACCGGCGCGCTCTGGGGCCAGCCGATGTGGGGGACGTGGTGGGTCTGGGATCCGCGGCTCACGTCGTTCTTCATCCTGTTCCTGTTCTACGTCGGCTACATCGCGCTCTGGGAGGCGGTCGACGATCCCGACAAGGCCGCGGACCTCACCGCCGTCGTCTGCCTCGTCGGCTCGGTCTTCGCGCTGCTCTCGCGCTACGCCGTGTTCTTCTGGAGCCAGGGCCTGCACCAGGGGCCGTCGCTGACCGCGGCGCGGCAGGAGAACGTGCACAACGTCTTCTGGTTTCCGCTGATCGTCTGCATGACGGGTTTCGTGCTGCTCTTCGTGGCGCTCGTGCTCGTGCGGACGCGCACCGAGATCCGCGCGCGGCGTCTGCGGGCGATCGAGGCGCTGGAGGCGCGGGTCTGATGTGGCCGGATCTCGGACGCTACGCCTTCGCGGTGCTCGCTTCCTACGCGGTCACCTTCGCGCTCGTGGGCGCGCTCATCGCGATCACGCTCCATCGCGCCGCCCGCGTCAGGCGGGCGCTGGCGGAGGTGGAGGCGAACAGGAGGCGGCCTTCATGAAGCGCAACATTCTCATCATCCTGCCGCCGGCGCTCTTCGCCGTCTTCGCGATCGCGGCCTACGTCGCGCTCACGACCGGCGACGATCAGCTGCCGAGCGCGTTGCAGGGTCGGGAGGCGCCGTCGGTCGAGCGGACGGTGGCGCTGCGCGACGACCCGGCGCCCACCGACGCGATCCTGCGCGAGCCGGGGGTCAAGCTCGTGAACTTCTGGGCGAGCTGGTGTGCGCCCTGCCGCGTCGAGCATCCGCATCTCGTCGAGATCGCGGAGAGCGGCGTGCCGGTCATCGGGATCAATTACAAGGACCGGCCGGACAACGCGCGCGCCTTCCTGGCCGAGCTCGGCGACCCGTACCAGGCGATCGGCGCCGACGAGACCGGCCGGACCGGGATCGACTGGGGCCTCTACGGCGTTCCGGAGACCTTCGTGATCGACAGCGCCGGGCGGATCACCCACCGCCACGCCGGTCCGATCACGCCGGATATCTTCGAGAAACGCATCCTGCCCGCGATCGAGGCCGCCGGAGGCCCCGCCGCCGGCTCCTGAGGCGACGGGGATTGCCCGAACTGCTTGTTTTGACAGCAGACGCTGGCGCCGGCTTGAGCGGAAGCTGACGCCGCGTCAGGCCGTGAAGATTGGGCTTGCCTTCCGCCGGCAGGCTGGCAAGCTTGTTTTCAGGCTGAAGCAATCGAAAGGAGGTGATCCGATGTCTCATGGGTTGATGGAGCGCGCGGTCGGGTCGCGGTCCGGAGGGATCGCCTGACGCACCTGACGGGTGCGATCGCGCCTGGCCTCGCTCCAGGCTCATGCAAGAACTTGAGGGGCCGCGCGAAAGGGCGCGGCCCCTCGCCGTTCCGGAGTTGAGTATGCTGCGGATCACCGACACCGTCGCCGTCGCCGACTGGGAGATCACCGAAACCTTCACCCGCGCCTCCGGCCCCGGCGGGCAGAACGTCAACAAGGTCGCGAGTGCCGTGACCCTGCGCT
>SKOX01000103.1 GCA_007119835.1 Paracoccaceae bacterium | reverse complement strand
GCCACGTCGGCGCGGACGTCGAAGTAGCGCTCGCTCTGGGTGCGGTCGATCTGGGCGAGCGAGGCCACCGGCTGCCGGGTCACGAAGGCCGAGAGCGGCACGAGGCCCTGGTTGGTGCGCACCCGCATGGTGTCGAGGGAGGCAAGCGTCCGGTCGGCCTCGGGCAGCCGCGCGCGGATGTCGATCTCCTCGTCGGAGGTCTCGATGCGCATGGTGTCGAGGGTGATGCCGCGGGTGACGAGCTGGACCATGGTGCCGACGGTGGCGACGTCGGCGCCGAAGCGGCCGGCGCGGGCGACGTCGACGTCGATCTGCCAGTCGATGCCGGGGAGCGGCAGGGTGTCGTCGACGTCCGCGAGGCCCGGATCTGCGTCGAAGGCCGCGCGCATCCGCTCGGTCGTCGCCCTGAGCTCGTCCCAGTTGGCGCCCGAGAGCCGGAGCTGGAGCGGCTTGCCCTGGCTCGGGCCCTGGGTGGCGCGGGAGATCTCGGTGACGACGCCGGGAATGGTGGCCAGGCGGGCCTCGATCTCGGCGAGGATCTCGTTGCCCGGCCGGCGGGTGCCCCAGGGCTCGAGCTCGATCTGGACCTGGCCGGCGGCGTCGCGCGGCGCCGATCGGCCGAACTGGCGCAGGCCGCCCTCGCCGGCGAAGGCGAAGACCGCGCGGACGCCGTCGACGTCGGCGATGGCGGCCTCGGCCTCGCGCACGAGCGCGTCCTTCTCCTCGAGCGACAGGTTGCCCCGCGCCCGCACGTAGGCGATGGCGCGCTCGGGCTCGGTCTCGACGAAGAACTCGACGCCGTTGTGGTTCTGGGCGAAGGTGACGAACACCGCGCCGACGAAGGCCGCGACCAGGCCGAGCCCGACGAAGGGCATCACCGGGTTGCCGGTCATGAAGGCGATGAACCGGCCGAAGGGGCTGCGCCGGTAGGTGGCGGCCTCGACCGGCGGCGGCGCGCGGCGCTTGAGCGAGCCGCCGGCGACCGCGAGGACGACGCAGCCTGCCGTGAAGACGACGAAGCCGAGGATCACCTCGCCCCGCACCAGGGCGCCGAGGCCGCCGAGCACGAGCAGGCCGCCGAGGCCGACAAGGCCCGCGCGCAGCCAGACCGGCGCGCCGGCGGCGAGCGACAGCGCGGCATGGTCGAGCGTGCGGGAGAAGCGGCCGGCGAGGCCGCCGATCACCGGCAGGTAGACCAGCGCGACGACGAGCGAGGCGGACAAGACGAAGATCAGCGTCTTGGGCAGGTTGCCCATGAACTGCCCGGCGATCCCCGGCCAGAACAGCATCGGCATGAAGGCGCAGAGCGTCGTGGCCGTCGAGGCGACGATCGGCCAGAACATCCGCTTGGAGGCCTCGGCATAGGCGCGCATCGGCCCCTGGCCGGCCTGGATGCGCTTGTCGGCGTATTCGACGACGACGATGGCGCCGTCGACGAGCATGCCGACCGCGAGGATCAGGCCGAACATCACGATGTTCGAGATCGGAATGTCGAAGAGCGCGAGCAGCGCGAAGCACAGCATGAACGATGTCGGCACCGCGAAGCCGACGAGCAGCGCCGAGCGCGGGCCGAGGGCGGCGAGGACCACGATCATCACCAGGCAAATCGCCGTCAGCACCGCGCCCTCGAGCTGGGACACCATGCGGGCGACCTCGACCGAGTTGTCCTGGGTATAGTCGATGCGGATGGCGTCGCGCAGCTCGGGCGGCCATTCGGCCTGGACCTCCGCGATGCGCGCCTTCACCTCGGCGACCGTGTCGATGACGTTGAAGCCCTTGCGCTTGACCACCTGGAGGGCGACCGTGGGCTCGCCGTTGAAGCGGCCGACGCCGGCGGCGTCCTCGAAGGTGAGCCGGATCTCCGCGATGTCGCCGAGCACGACGATGCTGTCGCCGTCGACCTGGACGGGCAGGTTGAAGATGTCCTCGGGCGTCTTGAAGGCCGACGGCACCCGGACCGCGAAGGCGCCCGCCGGCCCCTCGAGGTCGCCGGCGGCGATCAGCTGGTTGTTGCGCGCGACGACCGTCATCAGGTCGTTGGCGGTGACGTCGTAGGACTCGAGCTTCAGCGGATCGATCAGGATCTCGATCATCTCGTCGCGGTTGCCGGTGAGGCCGGCTTCCAGGATCGAGGTGAGTCCCTCGATCTCGGTCTGCAGGTCGCGCGCGACGCGCAGCAGCGAGCGCTCGGGGAGCTTCCCCGACAGGGCGACGACGATGATGGGGAATTCCGAGAAGTTGAGCTCGGAAATGGTGAACTGCTCGGCGCCTTGCGGGAACCGGGCCTGGGCGCGGGTGACCCGGTCGCGCACCTCGGCGAGGACGTCCGCCCGGTCCCAGCCGTACTCGAACAGCAGCACGAGACCGGCGAAGCCCTCGCCCGCCGTGGCCGACAGGGTGCGCAGCCCCTCGATGCCGCGCACCTCGGCCTCGAGCGGCTTGACGAGGAGGGCTTCGGCGTCGTCCGCCGAGATGCCGGGGAAGGGGACCGAGACGAAGAGCGCCGGCACGTCGATGTCCGGCTCGCCTTCCTTCGGGAGATTGACGTAGGCGTAGGCGCCGACCGCGAGCGACAGCAGCACGAAGGCGAAGACCATCCGCGCCCGGCCAGCCGCCCAGTCGACGATGCGGGTCATCGCGCGCCGGCTTCCTCGCGCACGGACTGCGCGGTGTTTTCGGCTTCCTCGCGCATCGACTGCGCGGCGTCTGCGTCGTCGTCGCGCACGGCCTGCGCGCCGGCTTCCTCGCGGAGCGTGACGCGGATCGGCTGGCCCTCGGTCACGAAGTCCTGGCCGACCACGATCACGTCGGCCTCGTCGGGCAGCCCTGAGATCCAGACGCCGCCGGGCTCGTCACGGATGATCGAGACCGACACGAAGGCCGCGCGGGCGCCGTCGCCGTCCTCGTCGGCAAGCGCGGTGCGGACGCCGAGCCGGCCGTCGTCGTCGAGGGTCAGCGCCGAGAGGGGCACGCGGTGGGCCTCGGCGCCGGGCAGGCCGATCAGGATCTCCGCCGAGATGCCGTCGCGGATCGCCGCGTTCGGGTTCGGCGCCTCGGCCTCGACGCGGAAGGTGCGGGTGGCCGGGTCGGCGGCGCGGGCGACGAAGGTGACGCGGCCGCGCACCTCCTGCCCGGTGACCAGCCGCGCGCCGGCCGGCGCGCCGACCGCGACCCGCTCGACGGCGTCCTCGGTGACGAAGCCGACGAGCTTGATCGGGTCGTTGGCGATCAGGCTCGCGCAGACCGCGCCGGGCTGGAGCAGGTCGCCGAGCTCGGCGGTGTCGTCCTCGAGCAGGCCGTCGAAGGGCGCGCGGATCTCGAGGCTCTCGATCTCGCGGCTGGCCTGCTCGACCATGGCCTGCGCAGCCTGGAGCGCCGCGCGCCGGGCGATGGCGGTCGTCTCGGCGCCGAAGCCGCGTTCGGCGAGCTGGGCGGAGGCGCGCTCGTTCGCCTCGGCCTCGAGGAGGCGGGCCTCGGCCTCG
>SKOX01000407.1 GCA_007119835.1 Paracoccaceae bacterium | reverse complement strand
CGCCGGCCAGCGCCAGCGCCGCGCGCCGCGTGATGCGGGCAAGCGGCCTCGCCCCGGTCGCCCGCATGTCGTCGATAGACGTCGTAAAGCCGTCAGGGTGTCCTGGTTCTCTCATCTCCACTGTCCCGCTCTGCCTCGGGGGCCGATCTTCGCGCCGGTCCCACCTGTTTATGGATTGACTGAAATATCCTTAATCGAGCGGCTTTGGGCAAGCGATAAGTCGCAGGTGGACGCCGATGCGGGCGGCCTGAGCGGCAATAGCGGTGTCGGTATGGGCAGTCCGGGAGGCGCTAGCGGCGGCGCGCCCGTTCGCTCGCCGACTTCAGCTGGCCGCAGGCGGCCATGATGTCCTCGCCGCGCGGCGTGCGGACGGGGGAGGCGTAGCCCGCCTTGTTCACGATGCGGGCGAAGGTCTCGATACGGTCGGGGTCGGAGCGCTCGTAGGGCGCGCCGGGCCACGGGTTGAACGGGATCAGGTTGATCTTGGCCGGGATGCCGGCGATCAGCTTCACGAGCCGCCGGGCATCGGCGTCGCTGTCGTTCACGCCCTTGAGCATGACGTATTCGAAGGTGATCCGCTCGGCGTTCGACAGCCGCGGCCAGGCGCGGCAGGCATCGAGCAGCGCCGCGATGTTCCACTTCCTGTTGATCGGCACGAGCTGGTCGCGCACTTCGTCGGTGGTCGCGTGGAAGGAGACCGCGAGCAGGCAGCCGATCTCCTCGCCCGCCCGGACCATCTCCGGCACGACGCCCGAGGTCGACAGCGTGATGCGTCGGCGCGACAGCGCGATCCCCTCGCCGTCCATCGCGATCTTCATGGCGTCGCGGACGTTGTCGAGGTTGTAGAGCGGCTCGCCCATGCCCATCAGCACGATGTTGGTGATCCGCCGCTTCTCCACCGGCGTCCGGCCCCAGTCCTCGAGGTCGTCGCGGGCATAGAGGATCTGGCCGACGATCTCGGCCGCTGTGAGGTTGCGCACGAGGCGTTGGGTGCCGGTGTGGCAGAACGAGCAGGTCAGCGTGCAGCCGATCTGGCTCGAGATGCACAGCGTGCCGCGGTCCTCTTCGGGGATGTAGACCGTCTCGATCTCGGCCCCGCCGGCGACCCGCAGCAGGTACTTGCGCGTGCCGTCGGCGCTCACCTGCCGCGTGACGAGCTCCGGCCGCGCCAGCGTGAAATTCTCCACGAGCAGCGCACGGTAGTCCTTGGCGAGATTGGTCATCGCCGCGAAGTCGCGGGCGCCCTTGCCGTAGATCCACTGCCAGAGCTGCGCCGCGCGCATCGAGGCCTGCTCCTCCGGGGTGCCCGCCGCGACAAGAGCCGCGCGCAGCGCAGGCCGCGGCAGGCCGACCAGGTTGACCGGCCCGTCGGGCGCGGGGCGCGGCACGGTCAGCACGTCCTGGGTGACGGGCGTTGTGGCAGGAGCGGAGGCGAGGCTGCTCATCGTCGGTCTCGGAATCTGGCTACGCATCGCCCATGTAGGCCTTCCGCGCCGGTTTCGCCAGAAGTGCCGCTCGGCCCGGGCCCCGCACGCTGGCCCGCCCGGAGGCGGAACGCCGCCGCGCCCGACGCTATGCTCGCGCCCAGGTGACGTCGGGAGGCAGCATGGACGGCGCGACGCGCGCGCGGGCGGAACGCGCCCCCCCCGTCAGGCGAGCCGGGTCAGCGGCAGCGGGCCTCGGCGTCGTTCAGCGCGGCGGTGAAGCCCATGAGCGAGAAGGTGTCCTCGGTGGTCGTCCCGCGCGAGGAGACCGCCGTCACCTTGGCGTCGGAGCCCCGGCGGAAGGCGGCGATGATCCGCGCGTCGTCCTCGGTCCGCGGCCAGGCCCAGCGGTCGGCCTCGCCCGAGCCGGTGCCGAGCGTGAAGGTCTCGTTGCCGACCTCGAGGCGCACGGTCGAGCCGTCCCGGAACGGATAGCCCGAGGTGTAGCTCACCTCGCCCGAGACGCCGTCCTGGGGCCGGAAGGTCACGAAGAGGCGGATGTCGCCCCGGTTGACCTGCACGACCTGGTTGTTGCGACGCGCGACCGTCGCCGTCGGCGGCGAGACGATGTAGCACTCGCGCGGGTCCGACGGCGTGAACACGCTCCAGTCGGTGTGAACGGCCACGCGCTCGGTCTGGGCCTGGGCGGGTGCGGCCGGGACGATTGCGCCCGCGACCATGACCCCGGCCACGACAAGGGCAGTGGCCCTCGCCAAATCCATGATCATCGGCTTTAGCTCCTGCTCGCTCACTCGATCGTGTCATTCAAGCGCACCGTTGGGGCGGCGGCCCCTCATTGGTCGCGCTTGTGTTCTTTTTGTCTGTACGGTTAGTCTAGCGCGAGACCAATGGGCATTTCCAGTCCCCACGGCGACGTTCCCGAAGCCGTGACGAAGGAAAGCCCGGTCGCCAGTTCAGGCTTTTGTGGATGGCCGTGACATTCAACGCCGGCGAGCCGGGCCCGTCTGACGCCGAGTTGATCCGTGCCATTGCCGCGGGCGACCGCGCGGCGTTCGCCGCCCTGTTCGAGCGCTACGCCGCGCGGGTGAAGGCCTTCATGCTGCGCGCCGGCGCGAGCGAGCAGGACGCCGACGAGATTGCCCAGGACGTCATGGTTTCGGTCTGGCGCCGGGCGGCGAGCTTCGACCCCGAGCGCGCGGCGGCCTCGACCTGGATCTTCGCCATCGCGCGGAACCGGCGCATCGACATGATCCGGCAGTCTCGGCGCCCGGCGCCCGACCCCGACGACCCGCTCTTCCAGCCGGACCCCGAGCCCGACGGCCTCGTCACGATCAGCCTGGCCGAGCGCGAGGCGCTGGTGCGCGAGGGCCTCGCCACCCTGCCCGAGGAACAGCGCGAGGCGCTGAGGCTCGCCTTCTACGACGGGATGAGCCATGGCGAGATCGCCGAGCGCACCGGCCTGCCGCTCGGCACGGTGAAGTCGCGCATCCGCCTTGCCTTTCGGCACCTGCGCGGCGCGCTCGGCGATGATATCGCGGAGGAACTCGTCGGTGACTGACACAACCCCCGCCGCCGGCGCTGTGCCGCTCGTCGAGGTGACCCGCGGTCCGTTCGTGGAATGCGTCCATTTCGGGCACGCGGCGGTTGCGGACGCGGGCGGCCTCGTCGCCGCCTGGGGTGATCCCGGCGCCGTGATCCTGCCGCGGTCGAGCTGCAAGATGCTCCAGGCGCTGCCGCTCGTCGAGAGCGGCGCGGCGGACGCGGCCGGGCTCGGCACCGAGGCCCTCGCGCTCGCCTGCGCCTCGCATTCCGCCGCCGCCACCCATGTCGAGCGGGTGGAGCGCTGGCTCGCGTCGCTCGGCCTCGGCGAGGACGCCCTGCGCTGCGGCCCGCAGGTGCCCGGCGACCAGGCGGAGCGGGCGCGTCTCAGCGCGCTCGGGCGGGCGCCGGGGCAGGTGCACAACAACTGCTCGGGCAAGCATGCCGGCTTTCTGGCCCGAGCGCACCAGCTTGGGGGCGGGCCGGACTATCTCGCGCT
>SKOX01000342.1 GCA_007119835.1 Paracoccaceae bacterium | reverse complement strand
GAGGTGACCGCGCCGCAGTTCCGCGTGGTGGCGGACTGGCCGCAGGCCCTGCCGAATGAATGGCGGGTAGGCCAGGTGGCGGGCGTCTCCGTCGGTCCCGACGACACGATCTGGATCGTCCAGCGCCCCCGTTCGCTGTCTGTTTCCGCCGCGGGAGCCACCGACGCGATGGAGGGCATCTTCGTGTGCAGCGAGGGCGGACCGGTGATGGAAGAGGGCGCCGCCTGCGCGGAGGGCGACGACTTCGGGACAGCCGTCCCTGCCGACGCCTTCGGCAACCCGCGTCCCCACGGTCCGATCGCGGACCGCGGGTTACCGGCACCCGCTGTTCTGCAGTTCGACCAGGAAGGCAATCTTCTTACCGCCTGGGGCGGTCCCGAAATTCACGACGGCGCCAACTGGGATTGGCCTGACCCTGTCTGGACCAACGCAGACGGTGTCGAATGCCAGTGGCCAGCAGGCGAACATGGTATCTTCGTCGATGACGAAGGGATGATCTACATCGCCTCGAACGGCCGGGGCGACGGCAGCACGAGCGCTGCCGGCAACGACCGTGGTTGGGACGGGCACATTCTGAAGTTCACGCCGGAGGGCGAGTGCGTCATGCAAATTGGTGCGCCGCTCGGGGAGGGTAGTGCGGCCGAGCTTGCAGACAGCAACGCTACCGACGGCGGTGCGAACGGGACGCCCCGGCTCTTCCGCCCCGCGAACATGCACGTTCACGGCGACGAGCTCTTCATTGCCGACGGCTACGGCAACCGCCGCATTGTGGTGGTGGACAGGAACACCGGGGAGTATCGCCGCCACTGGGGTGCCTATGGCGACGTGACGGTTGACGACACCATCCCCGGCCCCTTCGCTGAGGACCGGCCAGCTGAACAGAACCCGCCGGCGATGTTCCGCACGCCCGTCCACTGCGTGCGAATCACCGAAGACGAGATGATCTACGTCTGCGACCGCGCGAACAACCGCATCCAGGTGTTCGATATGACAGTAGGGACCGACGAGAACTGTACCGACCCTTCGCAGGAGCCGGAGAATGGCTGCGGCTTCGTGATGGAGAAGTTCATTCGCGCGGACACACTAGGTCCCGGCTCTGTTTGGGACCTCGCGCTCTCACCTGATGAGGCCCAGTCCTGCCTTCACCAGGCAGATGGCACGAACCAGCAGGTCTACACGCTGCACCGCCCGACGCTCGAGGTTCTCGATGCCTTCGGCGGTTCGGGCCGCATGGCGGGCCTTTTCCACTGGATCCACGACATTGCCGCGGATTCTCAGGGCAACCTCTACACCACCGAGGTCGACACCGGCATGCGCGCGCAGAAGTTCGAGCGCGTGAGCGGCGAAGAGTGCGCCGCGCCCTCCGACTGAATTAGGGCGGCCGCGCCCATGCAGGGCGCGGCAAGCCCTCCACAATAGCTGGAGAAGCTCATGGACCGGCGTACCTTCTGCGCAAGCGCGCTGGCCGCTCTCTTTGCCGCCACCGGCGTTAACGCGCATCCCGACCACCGCGATGGCGATCTCTTCATAGACGTTCTCGTCAGCCAGGAGGCGGATCGCGTCGATGTCATCATGCGGACACCGCTCGATCTGCTCAGCGGTGTCGGCCTTCCGCTCACCGGCGCGTCGTACGTCGACGCCATCGCCTTCCGCGAGCCCGACCCGGTCGTCGGAGACGGGCGGACCTACGAGGAGAGGGCTGTCTCTGCCGTTCGGAGCGCGTTCCGCCTCGAGCAGGACGGCGCGGCCATCCCGCTGATCGTGCGCTCCGCGCGCCTGGCTCCGGGCGACGGGACCGCAGACTTCGACGCTCGGCGTCTGACTGCCGAAGGCGAAGCGCTTGACACGAAGCCTTTAATCGATGCCCATCACGGCTTCCTGGACATCCACTTCACGGGCGACGTGGAGGGTGGACCAATGGTCTTCGTGCCGGCGCTCGGGGCCGGCGCCGGATCGACCGTCACCTTCCGGATAGCTGCGGACGAGAGCGAGGAGCCTGTAACGGTTTCCGGAGGAGGCGAGCCGGTCCAGCTCACCGCGTCCGACAGCCGCCCGACCTCCCCCTGAGCATCGCGTGAGAAACTGCTCCCTGCGGCCTCGACGCGCCCGTGAGGAGCGGCCGCAAGCGTCGACGAAGTTATGCGGATCACTTTGGGGCGGTCGCATTGCAAATGGTGGACGCCTGCAAGAAAAAAAGCTATTCTGCCGCTACAAGACATGGCACTCGACAGCTAATCCGCCACTCCCCGCCGCTGCTCTGACCCGGTCTTTTCTCCACTCCGTACAACCGTTCTGGAGGGAATTCCCGCCTTCGGGACGCCAGATTCACAGGGGATGCTTGCCACTTCGTGCTGCGAGCTCGTTCGACGCTTCAGGGCGGCTTCGGGCCCTTCTACGGAAGTTGCGTAGCGTAGGATTCGCCCAGTCAACATGCTCACCATCCACGAAACGATTCTTTCCGCGCTGCACGCACTCCTGCAGACTCAGCCGGTCCCGGTGCTTCGCGGCGCAGTGGTGCCTGAGCGCGTTCCGGGGGCTGGCCTCCTCCTCCTGCGCGACGGCGAGCCCGGCGAGCCCGCGGTGACGCTATCGCCGCTGCAGTACCACTACCAGCACCGGGCGGAGCTTGAGGCGGTGGTGCAGACCGGCAGCGGTAGGGATGCCGCCTTTGCCACGCTCGCCTCCGGCGTCGGCGCCGTGCTGTCCGCCGATCGGACGCTCGGCGGGCTCTGCGATTGGCTCGATGCGGAGGCGCCGCGCCCCGTCGATCTGCCTGTGGAGGGCGCGGCCAGCCTGAAGGCGGCGGTCATCCCGATCGTGCTGCACTACTCCACGGCCGATCCGCTTGGCTGAGGGCGCTCAGCACGTGCGGTAGTGGTTGCGGGAAAACCGGCAGAACTCCGTCGCCGTGCCGCTCGCGATCATCGCGGCGGTGATATCCCGCCCGTCCGGCAGGAAGCACTGGCCGATGATCCGGCCGTAGCGGTCGATGTCGCGCTGGCGGCAGGTGAGTGTCCGGCCGGAGATCAGGCTCGCGAGAGCCGCCGTCGCCGAGGGGCCGCCGGGGTCGTCCCTCTCTGGCGCGTCAAGGCCCAGATTCGGATCCGCGAATCCTTCGAGCTGATCCAGAAGGTGTCGCCATCGACGATGCGCGGCACGTATCCGGAGAAGCTCGGCCCTCCACCCGCGAGGGAGGATTCGGAGGCGTCGGGCGAGGGCATAAACGCTGACTGGCTTGCTCCGTAGGCCAGCAGTCCGACGAAAAGAGCCAGGCCGATTGGGTTCGTGAAGATCCCACGGACGCGCAGGCTTCGCCGCGCCCTCACGGCAACGACCCCCGGCGGCGTCCAGGGCTCCGAATCCAAGTCAGGCGGGCTGTGAGGAGAGGATGGCATTGAGGTAGCCGGTGTCCCATCCTGCGACCTTCCTCCGGGATTTGATGGATCGCTTCTCCTTGGCGGCGCGGACGAGGTTGAGGGCGAAG
>SKOX01000223.1 GCA_007119835.1 Paracoccaceae bacterium | reverse complement strand
TCATCGCCGTGACCTCGATGATCGGGATCTGGGTCATCGCGTAGAACCACAGGATCACGGCGGCCGTGTGGACCGCGCCGCGCAGCCCGACAAGCCGCCACGTGCGAGCCGGCAGCCGGAGCCGCGCAAGCGCAGGCAGGACCGGAACGAGGAAGACGAGACCAAGCAGGAAGCGCAGGAAGGCCGCCTGCGGCGCCGGCACACCTTGGCCCACATGCTTCACGATCCCTGTGACCGCCACGAAGCAGAGGCCCGTCGCCACCATCCACAGCATGCCCTCGACGGGCCTCGAAGCGACAGGGGCGGCGACATCAGGCATCGCCCGCGGGTGTGGACCACTGGCGCGTCCAGGACAAGGCCAGGCGCTGCTGGATCGCGCGCCACCCGACGGAGCGCGCGCCCTGCCTCATGTCGCAGAGCGCGTCGGACTACCTGATCCGGAATCAGTGAAGCTGTTATCGCCTGTCCAGGTGGGGACGCGCAGGAGGGGGAGGGCGCCCGCCTGCCTCAGTCTGGCGGCACCTTCGGGTCCGGTTGCGCCGAGACAAAGGCGCGCACGTCTTCCGCGGAGAGGGGCCGGCTGAAGAGAAATCCCTGGATCTCGCTGCAGCCGTAGGACGCGACGACGGCGAGCTCGTCCTCGGTCTCGACGCCCTCTGCTGTCAGGGAGACCCCCACCGTCGCCCCGAGGTCGGCGATCGCCTTGATGATCCCTGCTCCGTCGGCGCCGGGCCTGAGCCCCGCCACGAAGCGCCGGTCGACCTTGATCTTGTCGAACTCGAAGTTCTGCAGGTAGCTGAGCGAGGAGTAGCCGGTGCCGAAGTCGTCCATCGACACCCGGATGCCGAGCGAGCGGATGCTCCGCAGGATGTCGAAGTTGCTGTCGCGCGATTCGAGGAGCGCCGTCTCGGTGATCTCGAGCTCGAGCCTGTGCGGGGGCAGGCCCGTGTCGGCAAGGATCGTCCTGATCACGTCGATCAGGTCGTGGTTGCGGAACTGGAGCGGCGAGAGGTTGACCGCGAGGCGCACATGCTCCGGCCAGCCGGCCGCCTCGGCGCACGCCTTGCGCAGGACCTGCGTGCCGAGCGCCATGATCTGCCCGGTCTCCTCGGCCAGCGGGATGAACAGCTCCGGCAGGATCGGGCCGCGCTCGGGATGGACCCAGCGCGCCAAGGCCTCGCAGGACGTCAGCTGCCGGGTCGTCGCGTCGATGATCGGCTGATAGTGAACGTCGATGGCGTCGGCGCGAACCGCCTCGCGCAGGGCGACCTCCATCGCACTGCGCTCCTTCATTTCCTCCATCATCGAGGGGTCGAATAGGGTGAAGCGGCTCCGCCCCCGGGACTTCGCGCGATACATCGCGAGATCGGCCGCCTTGAGCAGCGTCTCGAGGCGCCACTCCACGTCTGAGCCAAGCGCGACGCCGCAACTCGCACCGATCTGGAAGACGCGCTCGCCGATGGGGAAGGGCTCGCAGAGGGTGCGCACCACGGCCTCGGCAAGCGCTGCCGCTCCAGTGCCGCGCGCGCCGTCCCTGAGAAGGATGCCGAACTCGTCGCCGCCCAGCCGTCCGACGTAGCCTTGATCGCCGACGAGCGCCTTCAGCCGAGCCGACACCTCACCAAGCAGGTTGTCGCCGGCCTCGTGTCCATAGACGTCGTTGATCGCCTTGAACCGGTCGAGATCAATGAAGAGGATTGCCGGATCGCGTCCCTCCGCCTCTGCGTCGTCGACAAGCTCCACCGCGCGCTCGCGGAAGGCCGTCCGGTTCAGAAGGCCGGTCAGGCCGTCGTGATAGGCGAGCCTCTGCAGGCGCTCCTCCGACAGCCGACGCTGCTCGGCCGCGGCCTCGAGGTCGGCGTTGGTCTTGCGGAGCGCTTCCGCGTTCTGCTCGGCGACGACGATCAGCTCGGCCGCCTTCTGTTCGACCGCTCGCCGCGCGAGGCTCTCCTCCTCGGCCGCAAACTTTCGCGCGAGCTGGGAGTTGATGCGGGCAAGCGCGACGGTGAAGTCCACCGGCTTGGTGACGTAGTCGTTCGCGCCGAGATCGAGGCTCTCGACGACGTCCTCGCTGTGGCTCTTCGCCGTCACCATGATGACCGGCAGCTGGAGGGCAGAGTGGGACTGGCGGATCGCGCGCAGGACCGCATTGCCGCACATGTCGGGCATCATGATGTCGAGCAGCACAAGGTCGAAGCTCCGCGCCTTCAGCTTTTCGAGCGCCTCGATGCCTCCCGAGGCCTCGTCGACCGCGAAGCCGCGCCTGGTCAGCCGCCGGGTCAGGATGTCCCGGTTGTCGTAGACGTCGTCGACCACGAGCACGCGTGGCTGGCCGCGGTCGGGTCGGGCGGGCGGCGCCGGCATGGGCGAGGCGGCCGCTACGCTCACGATTTCGGCAGTCGACTGTTGCTGTGCGCGCATGGGTGCCTCGTTCTGCTCGTGTCCCCGTCCGGGAACTGGAATGCCGATGTCCCGCCACATCGGATGCCGGGACGTTGCCGCGTCCTTCATGCCGTCACCGCGGCGGCGGCAAGCGGCCGGTCCCCGGCGATGGCCGTGGCGGTGAGAGCGTCCGGGCCGGCGCACCGGGCGCCGTCGCTGGCCTCAGCCTGCAGATGCGAGGGCACCGTCACGGTGAAGCGCGAACCATGTCCCAGTCGGCTCGCCACGGACACGTCGCCGCCGAGCAGGATGCTGAGCTTGCGGCTGAGCGCGAGCCCGATGCCGGTGCCGCCGAAGCGGTTGAAGACGGATGGATCGGCCTGCTCGTAGTCGTTGAAGAGACGGGGCAGGGCCTCCGCCGCGATCCCGATGCCGGTGTCGCTCACCGTCGCCACGAGCTGGTGCTCGTGCGGCTGGAAGATGACGTGCATGTCGAGCTTGACCGTCCCGCCCCGCGTGAACTTTCCGGCGTTGCTGAGAAGATTGAGCAGGATCTGGCGGAGCTTGCGCGCATCGGTATGCAGGACGTAGTGCGGGTTGGAACAGGCCACGATGAAGGCGTTTCCGTTGCGCTCGACCATCGGCTTGGCGGTCGCCACCACCTCGTCGCGCAGCGCGCCGAGCGTGAACTGGCTGCTCGCCACGTTCACGACGTCGTCCTCGATGTGCTTGGCGTCGAGGACGTCGGACACGAGCGACAGGAGGTGCCGGCCGGCGGCATTGATCCTCTTGATGTCGGCCGCGCGCGCCGAGCCGCCGCCGCCGTCGGCCTCGCAGTCCTCGAGCAGGATGTCGGAATAGCCGATGATGGCGTTGAGCGGCGTGCGCAGGTCGTGGCTCATCTTGGAGAAGAAGCGCGCCCTTGCCTGGCCGGTCTGTTCCGCCACCGCGCGAGCCCGCTCGAGCTCGATGGACGTGGCATGCTGCCGATCGATCTCGGTCTCGAGCTCGGTCCTCAGCCCGATGATGCGCGCGTAGTGCAACGCCATCCAGGTCATGTAGACGGTCGCCGAGGTGATCGAGAGCCAGCCGAGCACGCGCAGGTCGTC
>SKOX01000430.1 GCA_007119835.1 Paracoccaceae bacterium | reverse complement strand
GCTTCGGCGCCAACGGGCGCCGCGCCGCACCCGCCGCCCCTCCGCAATCCCCGGCAGGAGCGCCACCGCCTGCGTCCCGTTCCCGCCTGCGTCCCGTTCCCGCCCGCGTCCCGTTCCCGCCTGCGTCCCGTCCCCGCACGCGGCCGCGAGGCCCCGCACCACCGGCGCCCGCAGCCTCCGGCACGCCACGTTGCGGCCGGCCGCGATCCCCGCTAAACGTCCGGCCGACCCCCGCTCCGCCGAAGGACCGACCGCGATGGCATCCTACCAGTTCGTCTACCACATGGACGGCCTCACGAAGTCCTACGGGACCAAGAAGGTCTTCGAGAACATCCGCCTGAACTTCCTGCCCGGCGTGAAGATCGGCGTCGTCGGCGTCAACGGCTCGGGCAAGTCGTCGCTGCTGAAGATCATGGCCGGCCTCGACACGGAGTACAGCGGCGAGGCCTGGGCCGCCGAGGGCGCCCGCGTCGGCTACCTCCCCCAGGAGCCCGAGCTCGACCCCCAGCTCGACGTGCGCGGCAACGTCATGGAAGGCGTCGCCCCCAAGCGCGCCCTCGTCGAGCGCTACAACGAGGTCGCCATGAAGGTCGCCGAGGACTACTCGGACGAGCTGATGGAGGAGATGACGACGCTGCAGGACCAGATCGACGCCCAGAATCTCTGGGACCTCGACAGTCAGGTCGACGTCGCCATGGAGGCGCTGCGCTGCCCGCCCGACGACGCCTCCGTCGACACCCTCTCGGGCGGCGAGCGCCGGCGCGTGGCGCTGTGCAAGCTCCTCCTCGAAGCCCCCGACATGCTGCTGCTCGACGAGCCGACCAACCACCTCGACGCCGAGACCATCGCCTGGCTCCAGAAGCACCTGATCGAGTACAAGGGCACCATCCTCATCGTCACCCACGACCGCTACTTCCTCGACGAGATCACCGGCTGGATCCTCGAGCTCGACCGCGGCCGCGGCATCCCCTACGAGGGCAACTACTCCGCCTGGCTCGAGCAGAAGGCCAAGCGCCTCGAGCAGGAGAGCCGCGAGGACAAGTCCCGCCAGAAGACCCTCGCCCGCGAGCTCGAATGGATCCGGCAAGGAGCGAAAGCCCGCCAGGCCAAGCAGAAGGCCCGCATCAACGCCTATAACGAGCTCGCCAACCAGTCCGAGCGCGACAAGATCGCCCGCGCCCAGATCATCATCCCGAACGGCCCGCGCCTCGGCGGCAACGTCATCGACGTCGAGCACGTCACCAAGGCCTACGGCGACAAGCTGCTGATCGACGACCTCACCTTCGCGCTCCCCCCCGGCGGCATCGTCGGCGTCATCGGCCCGAACGGCGCCGGCAAGACCACGCTGTTCCGCATGCTCACCGGCCAGGAGGAGCCCGACGCCGGCACGCTGACCTGGGGCGAGACCGTCCAGCTCTCCTACGTCGACCAGTCCCGCGACGCCCTCGACCCGCAGAAGACCGTCTGGGAGGAGATCTCCGACGGCCTCGACGTCATCCGCCTCGGCGACGCCGAGATGAACAGCCGCGCTTACTGCGGGGCCTTCAACTTCAAGGGCGGCGACCAGCAGAAGAAGGTCGGCCTGCTGTCGGGCGGCGAGCGCAACCGCGTCCACCTCGCCAAGCTGCTGCGCGAGGGCGGCAACGTCCTGCTGCTCGACGAGCCGACCAACGACCTCGACGTGGAAACCCTGCGCGCGCTCGAGGACGCCCTCGTCGACTTCGCCGGCTGCGCCGTGGTGATCTCGCACGACCGCTTCTTCCTCGACCGCATCTGCACCCACATGCTCGCCTTCGAGGGCGAGGGCCATGTCGAGTGGTTCGAGGGCAACTTCGAGGACTACGAGGCCGACAAGATCCGCCGCCTCGGCCCCGACGCGGTGGAGCCGAAGCGGATCAAGTACAAGAAGTTCGCGCGGTAGGCGGATCGTTGCGGCGACAGGTGGCCGGTGCTACCTTCCCGCGATGACCCTCGAAGAGCTCGCCGACCTGATCAGGGCCAACAGCGCCAACACCAACGGGCGCGTCGACCGGATGCGCAACGAAGCGAACGCGGCCCTGATGAACATCCAGAACGACCTGACCGATGTCAGGTCGGACATCGCCGGGATCCGCCGCACGCTCGACCTCGCGCCGGTCCTCTCGGCGATGCAAAAGCAGATCGACGACCTGACGAGCGAGGTCGCCGAGCTGAAGCGTCGCGCCTCGTGACGCGGGAGATCGTGGGACATGACCGAGCCCCGGCTTACTGCTGAGCAATTCGACCGCGCCTTCGACGCCGGCGAGGACATCACGCCCCACCTCGAGCTCGACCGCGCCACCCGCCCCGGCCTCGCCGACCGCACGCGTCAACGTCGACTTCCCTGCCTGGATGGTCGACGGCCTCGACGCCCGCGCCGCCCACCTCGGCATCACCCGGCAGGCGCTGATCAAGACGTGGATCGCGGAGAAGCTGGAGTGAGGGGCGGCCGCCTCCTCGCCTTCGACGCCGAGGGCCATGTCGAGTGGGTCGAGAGCAACTTCACCGATTACGAGGCCAACAAGATCCGCCGCCTCGGCCCCGACGCGGTCGAACCGAAGCGGATCAATTACAAGAAGTTTGCCAGGTGACCGGATGTATCGAGGTCGTAGGACACCGGATGGACAAGTACGTCGCAACCGCGAAGAAGCGCTGCAAGCAGTAAAAGGAAGCCTTCGAACACTTAATTTGCTCGCCACCGGCTACGATTGCGGACACTTCGACTGTGCGCGCGATCTTTGCGTAGTTATTGAGCGCGTATTGCAGGAGGAAGCGCGTATTGCAGGCATTCGCGGCGCGCTCAGACTGCCGAGCTTTGCACATCCAGAGTCGAACCAAAATCTCCTACCGCAATGGCGCCTGATAGGTTTCGAAATGTCAGCTGCAGACGTGGAAAGGGAGATCGAGCGAATTCAATTTGTTCCCGTCTGCGCGCGAGAGGGTCATACAGTCAATTGGCTTCCGTTTGCGCGTTGGTGGAGCGAGGCAGTGTACATCGAAGGTTCCGGGGGACCCTCTAGTCAGGTACCACTTATCGAGGAGGATCGAATTCCGTTCAAGAGAAGGCGCAGGATCAAGAGGATGGATTTCATTCAAAGGACCCGCCGGGAAATTGGCGCTCATTACGACGAGAACAAGGGAGAAACTTGGAACTACTTTTCGCGCTGGAACAATGAAATCTCGTTTTCGACGCCAACCTACGCGAGCGGCAACGAGTGGAACAGCCATAGGCATCCTGATCATTTTGAGTATATGAACACGATTTCTGATGCCGCTATCCGTTGTATTGCGGAAGAAGTAGCGCTTGGTTTGAAGCGCTTCCTCTCTTGAGCCGCCAAGCGACGTCGCCATGGTAGCGGCATAGCACCCGCGCCCTGCGGCCTGCGGCCCGCGGCCCGCGAAGCCGATACAGCAAGCACCAGCGCCGCCGCGAGCGCCTTAAGGCTGCCGCCCTATCCCCGCCGGCGGAACCGGCCGC
>SKOX01000230.1 GCA_007119835.1 Paracoccaceae bacterium | reverse complement strand
GCCGGTGCCGCAGCCGGCGTCGAGCAGGCGCGCGCCGGTGAGGTCGGCGGGCAGGCGCCCGAGCAGGGCCGCGCGCATCCGGTCGCGGCCCGCCCGCACGGTGGCGCGGATGCGGGAGACGGGCGCGTCGGACGTCAGACGCGCCCAGGTCTCGGCCGCGGTGCGGTCGAAATAGGTCTCTAGGCTCGCGCGCGTGGTCTCGTAGGTCATCAGTCGAAGCCCAGCAGCTCGAAGATCGCCCGGTCCTCCAGCGGCGCCGGCGCGAGGGGGTCGGTGCCGTCCCAGAGGCATTGCGCGAGCCGGACGTACTCGCGCTGGACGGCGGCGATGTCCTCTTCCTGGCTGTCCATCTCGAAGAGGGTGCACTTCTTCAGCCGCGAGCGCCGGATGGCGTCGAGGTCGGGGAGATGGGCGAGGCGCTTGAAGCCGACGGTGCGGCAGTAGCGGTCGACCTCGTCGGTGTCGCGCGAGCGGTTGGCGACGCAGCCGGCCAGGCGAACGTTGTAGTTCTTCGCCTTGGCCTCCACCGCGGCGATGATCCGGTTCATCGCGTAGATCGAGTCGAAGTCGTTCGCCGTGACGATCAGCGCGCGGTCGGCATGCTGCAGCGGCGCTGCGAAGCCGCCGCAGACGACGTCGCCGAGGACGTCGAAGATCACCACGTCGGTGTCGTCGAGAAGGTGGTGCTGCTTCAGCAGCTTCACCGTCTGGCCGACGACGTAGCCGCCGCAGCCGGTGCCGGCCGGGGGCCCGCCGGCCTCGACGCACATCACGCCGCCGTAGCCCTCGTATACGAAGTCCTCGGGACGCAGCTCCTCGGCGTGGAAGTCGACGTCCTTCAGCACGTCGATAACGGTCGGCATCAGCTTCTTGGTCAGGGTGAAGGTGGAGTCGTGCTTCGGGTCGCAGCCGATTTGCAGGACACGCTTGCCGAGGCGGGTGAAGGCGACGGAGAGGTTGGAGGACGTCGTCGACTTGCCGATCCCGCCCTTGCCGTAGACGGCGAAGACCTTGGCGCCCTCGATCTTTTGGGTGGGGTCGAGCCGGACCTGGACGGAACCTTCTCCGTCTTCGCCCTTGAGGACCGGGGGTCTTGCGTCGAGCGGGCTCATGGGCAGGCTCCTATTCGGCGGCGATTTCTGCGGGGGCGATGCCCTCGAGGCGGTCCTCGAGTTCGTCCGCGCCGCGGCGCAGCGCCTCGAGCGTGGCCTCGTCGGGCGTCCAGTAGGCGCGCTCGTGGGCCTCGATCAGGCGGTTGGCGACGCGGGCCGACGCCTGCGGGTTCAGCTCGGCGAGCCGGCGGCGCATGGCGTCGTCGAGGACGAAGGTCTCGGTCAGGCGCTGGTAGACCCAGGGGTCGACCTGGCCGGTGGTGGCCGACCAGCCCATGGTGTTCGTCACCTGCGCCTCGATCTGGCGCACGCCCTCGTAGCCGTGCTTGAGCAGGCCCTCGTACCATTTCGGGTTCAGGGCGCGGGTGCGTGTCTCGAGCGCGACCTGCTCCTTGAGCGTGCGGACGCGGCCGTCGCCGCGGGTCTGGTCGCCGATGTAGACCGGGGTCTCCTCGCCGCCGCGGGCCCGGCGCACGGCGCGGCCGATGCCGCCCAGCGTGTCGAAATAATGGTCGACGGTGGTCACCCCGAGTTCGACCGATTCGAGGTTCTGATAGGCAAGGTCGACGTCCGAGAGCACGGCCTGCATCAGGTCGGGCGCGTGGGCCGGCGCGCCCTGGCGGCCGTAGGCGAAGGACTTGCGCTTCTCGAAGGCGTCGGCGAGCTCGCCCTCGTCGGTCCAGGCGCCGCTGTCGATCAGCTGGTTGACGTTTGAGCCGTAGGCGCCTTCGGCATTCGAGAAGACGCGCAGCGCGGCCGTCTCGAGATCGCAGCCAGTTCGCGCGGCATAGGCGAGGGCATGGGCGCGGACGTGGTTCTCCGCCGCGGGCTCGTCGGCAGAGGCGGCGAGCCACGCGGCCTCGGCAAGCATGCGGGTCTGGATCGGCAGGAGGTCGCGGAAGATCCCCGACAGCGTCATCAGCACGTCGATCCGGGGACGGCCGAGCTCCTCGAGCGGCACGAGTTCGGCGCCGCAGAGCCGGCCGTAGCCGTCGAAGCGCGGCCGCGTGCCCATGAGCGCGAGAGCCTGGGCGATCGGCCCGCCGTCAGACTTGATGTTGTCCGAACCCCACAGCACGAGCGCCACCGTCCGCGGGAAGGCCGCGCCCGAGGCGAGGTGGCGGGCGATCAGCCGGTCGGCCTGGGCCGCGCCGTCGCGGAGCGCGAAGGGCGTCGGCATCCGGAAGGGATCGAAGGCGTGCAGGTTCCGGCCCGTCGGCAGGATCTCCGGGCTGCGCAGCAGGTCGCCGCCCGGCACCGGCCGGATGTAGCGGCCGGCGAGCGCCGCGAGAAGCGCGGGCGTCTCGGGGTCCTCGGCCAGCCGCGCCTCGGCTGCGGCGAGGGCGGCGGGATCGGTCGTGCCCGCCTCGCGCATCGCGTCGAGGAGTCCCTCGCGGGCGGCCGCGTCGGGCGGGCTCCCGACGACGTGGAGGCCGTTGGGAATGAGGCTCTCCTCGAGCTCGAGGAGATCGCGCCAGAGCTGTGCCGCGGCGGCCTCGGCATTGGCCCAGGCGGGTTCGGCACAGGCGAGATCGAGCTCTGCCGCCTGCGCCTGCAGGAGCGCCGCCATGTCGCGGCGGGTCCGCTCGCCCGGCGGCGTCGCGCGCCAGCGGTCGAGGGTCGAGCGCAGCTCGGCCAGCCCCTTGTAGAGGCCCGCGCGGGTGATCGGCGGCGTGAGGTGGGTGACGGTCACGGCGCCGATCCTTCGCTTGGCCAGCGCGCTTTCGGAGGGGTTGTTGGCCGCATAGAGGTAGACGTTCGGCAGGTCGCCGATCAGCCGGTCGGGCCAGCACCCGTGCCCGAGGCCGGTCTGCTTGCCGGGCATGAACTCGAGCGCGCCGTGCATGCCGAAATGCAGCGCGACGTCGGCGCGGAAGTCCTCGCGCAGGAAGCGGTAGAAGGCCGAGAAGGCGTGCGTCGGCGCGAAACCCCGCTCGAAGAGCAGCCGCATCGGGTCGCCCTCCCAGCCGAAGGTGGGCTGGATGCCGACGAAGACCGAGCCGAACTGGCGGCCGAGCACGAAGAGCCCCGAGCCGTCGGTCTGGTGCCGCCCGGGCGCCGGGCCCCACACCGCCTCGATCTCTTTCAGATGCGGCTCGCGCGCGACGATGTCCTCGGCGGGGATGCGGACGGCGACATTGGCCGCCTGTCCGTAGCGGGCGGCATTGCCCTCGAGGAGCGATGCGCGCAGATCGTCGGGGCTCGAGGGCAGGCCCTCGATGGCGTAGCCCTCTGCTGCCATGCCTTGCAGCGTGTGGTGGAGCGAGGCGAAGACGTCGAGATAGGCCGCCGTGCCGACCGCTCCGGCGTTCGGCGGGAAGCCGTAGAGGATGACGGCCGCCCGGCGCGCGTGCGTGGGCGAGCGGCGCAGGCGGGCGCGGGCGGCGGTGCG
>SKOX01000097.1 GCA_007119835.1 Paracoccaceae bacterium | reverse complement strand
TTCATCGTCGTCATCGTCGACGAGATGGCCGACCTGATGATGGTCGCCGGCAAGGAGATCGAGGCCTGCATCCAGCGCCTCGCCCAGATGGCCCGCGCCTCCGGCATCCACCTGATCATGGCGACCCAGCGGCCGTCGGTCGACGTCATCACCGGCACGATCAAGGCGAACTTCCCGACCCGGATCTCCTTCCAGGTCACCTCCAAGATCGACAGCCGCACCATCCTGGGCGAGATGGGCGCCGAGCAGCTGCTCGGCCAGGGCGACATGCTCTACATGGCCGGCGGCGGGCGGATCACCCGCGTCCACGGGCCCTTCGTCTCGGACGAGGAGGTCGAGGAGGTGGTCAAGCACCTCAAGACCCTCGGGCCCCCGTCCTACGAGGACTCGGTCCTCGACGGCGTCGAGCCCGACCAGGAGAGCGAGATCGACCTCGTCCTCGGCCTCGGCGGCAACACCGGCGGCGACGACGCCCTCTACGACCAGGCCGTCGCCATCGTCGCCCGCGACCGCAAGTGCTCGACCAGCTACCTGCAGCGCAAGCTGTCGGTCGGCTACAACAAGGCGGCGAAGCTCGTCGAGCAGATGGAGACCGAGGGCGTCATCTCCCAGGCCAACCACGTCGGCAAGCGCGAGGTGCTGGTGCCGGAGCGGTGAGGGCGCCAGCCGCGGCCGATGCGTCCGCCGACGCGTGTCGTGCCGCAAGACCGGGAGCGAGGCCAGCTTTCACGTCTGAAAGCCACGCCGCCGCGGCTTGCCTGTCGTCGCCGCAGCGCCCGTCTCCGCGCATCGTGATGGCGGGCCGGATGCGCGGGCGGGTCCGCGCACGTATATCTGCCTCAATCAGGCAAGGTCATCGAGCGGACCAGAAAACCATGAACCGACGAAATCTCCTCCAGGCGATCGCGCTCCTGCCGGTCCTCCCCGTGGCGCTGTCGCTGCCGGCGGCGGCGCAGGGCGTCGACGTCTCGGCCATCGACCGCTATCTCCGCGGCCTGCGCAGCGCCGAGGGCCGCTTCACCCAGCGCAACCCGAACGGCTCGATCCAGACCGGCCGCTTCATGCTGCAGAAGCCCGGCCGCATCCGCTTCGAGTACGACCGGCCCGAAGGCGCGATGGTGCTTTCCGACGGCTCCTTCGTCGGGGTCTTCGACCCGCGCTCGAACCGCAATCCGACGCGCTATCCCCTGTCGCGCACGCCGCTCAGGCTGCTCCTGCAGGAGGACCTGTCGCTGCGCGAGCCGGGCATGGTCCTCGGCGCCACCCGCGACGAAGGCGGCACCCACGTCACGGTGACCGACCCGCGCCGCCCGCAGGAGGGCCGCATCCGCTTGAGTTTCTCCGAGGACCCGGTGAGCCTGACCGGCTGGGTGGTGACGCCCGCCAACCGCCAGCAGACCGCGGTGACGATCAACTCGATGCAGACCGGCGTGCAGCTCGACCGCTCGCTGTTCAACATCGAGCGCGAGGCCGTCCGCTACCGCTGGTAACGCCGGGGACGGCTCAGTGCCCCCGGAACACCGGCGCGCGCCGCTCGCGCTGGGCGGCCAGGCCCTCGGCGTGGTCTTCGGAGGCGAAGCACGCGGCGATCCGCGTCCGCGCGGCTTCGGCATCGAGCGTGCCGCGGGAGAGTTCCAGGATAGTCCGCTTCATGCCGCGCACCGCCAGCGGCGCGTGGCCGGCGAGGATCTCGGCCATCGCGAACGCCTCGGCCTCGAGCGCCTCGGGCTCGACCAGCCGGTCGAGGAACCCCATGGCAAGCAGCGCCTCGTCGACGAAGGTTTCCGCCAGCAGGAAGATCCGCCGCGCCGCCTGCGCGCCGAGCCGGTCCATCGCCCGCCGGATGCCCGCGGGCTCGTAGTGGATGCCGAGCCGCGCCGGCGGCACGAAGGCCCGCATGCCGCGCACGCCCACCCGGAAATCGCAGGCGAGTGCCACCTCGACGCCGCCGCCGTAGACGCCGCCGTTGAGCGCCGCGACCGTGGGGCAGGGGAAGGCCTCGATCGCGTCGCAGAGCGCCGTCAGCGGGTTCTCGCGCCAGTCGCCGCCCGCGACCTCGCCGAGCGAGGCCCCCGAGCAGAAGCTCCGCCCGCGCCCGGTGAGCACCACCGCGCGCAGGTCGTCGCGTCCCGCCCAGTCCTCCAGCAGCGCCGTCAGCGCCGCCATGGCCGCGCGGTCGAGCGCGTTGTGCGCCTCGGGCCGGTCGAGGACGATGTGGCCCATCGGCCCGTCGATGTGGCTCGCGATCATGCCGCCTCTCCCAGCACCGCGAGGACCGGCGCGTGGTCGGACGGCCCCTCCCAGCCCCGGACGTGGCGCAGGACGCGGCTGCCGCCCATCCGTCCCGCAAGGTCCGCGCTCGCCCAGACGTGGTCGAGCCGGCGGCCCTTGTCGGCGGCGTCCCAGTTCGGGCTGCGGTACGACCACCAGGAATAGAGCTTGCCGTCGGGGATGTCCCGGCGCGTGACGTCGACCCAGTCGCCCGCCGCCTGCATGGCGCCGAAGGCCTCGACCTCGACCGGCGTGTGCGAGACGACCTTGAGCAGCTGCCTGTGGCTCCAGACGTCGTCCTCGCGCGGGGCGACGTTGAGGTCGCCGACGAGGATCGCCCGGCGCGGCCGCTCCGCCGCGAACCAGGCGCGCAACTCCTCGAGGAAGTCGAGCTTGTGGCGGAACTTCGGGTTCAGGCCTGGGTCCGGCACGTCGCCGCCCGCCGGCACGTAGAGGTTGTGGATCACCGTCCCGTCGGCGAGCCGCGCCGCCAGGTGCCGCGTGTCGTCCCGGCCGCAGAAGCTCCGCGCGTCCGCCTCCTCGATCGGCACGCGGGCGAGGATCGCGACGCCGTTGTAGCCCTTCTCGCCGCGGGCGAGGGTGTGGACGTAGCCCATCGCCCGGAAGCCCTCGAGCGGCAGCTTCTCGACCGGCGCCTTGGTCTCCTGCAGGCAGAGGACGTCCGGCCCCTCCTCCTCGAGCAGCCGCCGCACCAGCGCCTCGCGGTGGCGCAGCGAGTTGATGTTCCAGGTCGCGATGGTGAGCGGCATCGGGTTCTCCTCTTGCCGGTCCCTCTTACCCGATCCCCGCGCCCGCACAATCCACGCGGGCGGCGCGCTAGCGGACGATCACCCGGCTCCGCCGCGTCCAGCGCGCGAGGATCCAGGCCAGGTCCCCGGCCCGGAAGGCGATGCAGCCCGCCGTCGGGTGACGCGGCCGCCGCCAGACGTGGAGGAAGATCGCGCTGCCCCGGCCCGCCACCACCGGCGCGCGGTTCCAGTCGGTGACGGCGACGAGGTCGTACTGCCGGTCCGCCCGCCGCATCGCCTCGTGCGAGCAGCCGTGCGGCCGGCGCACCGGCCCGTTGTAGGCGGGATCTTCGGGATCGTCCGACCAGCCGTCCCGCGGCCCGATCGGCTGCCCCCGGACCCGCCCCGGCCGGTCGGCCCGGCTCAGCACCGCCTCGATCCGGTGCGCGCCCAGCGGCGTCACGCCGTCGCCCTCGCGCGCCTTCTCG
>SKOX01000211.1 GCA_007119835.1 Paracoccaceae bacterium | reverse complement strand
CGGCCGCACTCACGGCGGGGTGCGCGGCGGTGAGCAAGTGCTCGAGCCCGTCGCGAAGCGTCCGCAGCAGCATCGAGGAGTCCTTGTCGGCGACGAAGGCGAGGAACGTCCGGACCTCGCCCCCCGGGAAGCCTTGGGCGCTGCAGAAAGACAGGTAGCGGTCGACCGCCCGCATCTCGTTCATTGGCATGGTGCCCGCCCCCGGCAGGTCGCGGAACGGCGCCCAATGGGCACCGGGCAGGATGGCCTCGCGGGTGCGGTGGTCGCGATGATGCGTCCCCTGCCGCCGCCCGTGCTGGAGGCCGCTGAGAGCGGCGGCGACGGCACGCGTCGCTGGGTGGTGCTCGCCGGCGAGCGCCGACAATGCCCGGCGCGCCGACTGCAGGCGGTGGCGGCTGGTGCCGCCGAAGACGGCGGCACGGTCCACTGTCACGCCCGGCAGACCACCTGCCGTTTCGATGAGCTCGGCGAGCTTGCGGAGATCCGCCAGCTTGACGTCGTCGAAGGCGGCGAGCCGGCCGAAGCCGGCCAGCTCCGCACAGACGCGCAGCGCGTCGCGGCCTCTCAGATCCTTGCGCATCCTGGTACCCTTACGTCTCGATGAGGTCCGCGACGAGCAACTGGCCCTCGGCCATCGCCTTCTGCTTGTGGACCCATGCGTAGAACTCGATCACCGTCTTTTCTTCGTCGCCGAGCTGCTGGGCGATGTTGGCGAGCCGGTGCGGATAGCGGTGGTAGAGCAGCGACGCCTTTCCGTGCCGGTAATTGTGCGGCAAGCACGGCACCCCTACGAGTTCGCGCATGATCCTGACAAACCAGCCGTGGAACGTCTCGTAGGGACATTGCCGCGACGGATCGGACAGCATCGGCACCAGCCACCGGCAGGACAGGATCTCCCCCGTGTTCGGATCCTTCGGCAGCAGGAGCGGGCGGATATGGTCGAGATACCAGCCGACCGTCTCGCACCATTTGTGCATGCTCGGCTGCATCTCGAAGCGGATCTCCTTCTTGTTCTTGACCTTTGCCGCCGGGATCACGAACTGGAAGCCCCTGCCCTTGCGCGCGACCCAGGCGTTCCCGACCCCGTAGAGGGCCCCGAGGAAGTTCTCGACGCGGATGGGCGCGCCGCCGGACTCGACCGCGCAGAACAGGGCGACGACGCCGTGGCTCACCACCAGCCGTCGCTCCTCGTCCGTCAGCGCCCGGCCCCCTACCCCATCGAGGATCGACTGGGCGACCAGCCGCGGCGCCGCATGCGCGAGCAGGAACTTGTTCCGATATCTCCGGCTCTCGATCAGCTTGCGGCAGAGCTTCTTCGCCGTCTCCGGCATGCCCGCCTTCTTTGCATCGTACCGCAGCTCCTCGACCTCCCGGATGGTACCCCTCAGATGCGTCGCGTCGATCCCGTTGCGGTCCAGGATCACCGGCAGGCGCGCCATCAGGCTCGTCGCGTGACGCGCGGTGATGTCGCCATCCTCCACCCGCGCGACCATGTGCGTCACGAGGTCGTCGAGCGCCTCCGGATCCTCGAGCACGCTCGCGAACCCGTTCGCGTCGCGGCGGAGCCGGCCGGTTGCGACGAGCGCGTCGATTGTCGCGTGCAGCGTCGTGCGGTAGTTGATCCGGGTGCCTTCGGAGACGTACTCGTACGTGTTTTTCAGCCGAAGGTATTTCTTCCGCGACGCCTTCTCGACGAAGTCCTCGATCTCGGCGCGGAGCTGCGGCGGCACCTCGTAGCGACGCAGATCCTCGGGCTCGATCGGCGTGATCGGACGGGGGAACCAGGCCAGGATCTCGGAGTTCGTCGCCTGCAGATGTGCGATCAGCTTCGACGCCCTCATCAGGCTCCCCTTCGCTCCCTTCTTCGCCTCTTGGTGCAGTTCGACCAGCTTGGCGTCGTCGATATCGACCGTGCGCAGGCCGGCGAGACGAGCTGCATTCGTCAGCGTGCTCGTGATGGGGACAAGCCTTTTGGCCTTGAGGCTCGAGAAGGCGTCGAGACCCTTGAGGTAGGCTGCGCACTCCGCCCAGTCATCCGCACGGGCGCGCAGGGCCTTCTTCACGAGATGAGCGCCGGTCATCCGTTCGATGACCGGGCGAACGCGGTTGCGATAATCGGCGTAGGTAGCCTGCTCGAGGGACATGCTCGCCGGGTCCCAGCCATCGACGGGGAAGGTCCGGTCGAACCAGTCGAGATCGAGCGGTGCGTTTTCCGGGGTAAGGCCCACTGCTCTCAGCAGACCATTGGCGGCGCTCTTGATCTTCGTGGCGGAGCTGCGGGATCCGCCGGCCTCGACCTCGGCGTTCACGAAGGCCGGGATGCCGAGCCAGGTGCGGGTCCTTGGCGCGACCGGCATCGCGGAGGCAAACATGGAGTCGAGGGTCTGAAGCATGATCGGGCCTTTGGTGGGGCGACGCCGGAGAGGTCGGTCCGACATCGTCTGGTGGAAGAAAACCGGCCGCGGATCGCGGCGACGCCCCGCCGGGGAGGCGGAGGTCAAGATGAGACGGCACTCTCCTTCGGGGGGAGCGGCTGCAGCGTGCCGTGCAAGGCGAACGGCGCGGCAGCGGGCGGCTTCTCCTTGCCGCCCCGGCGTCGCACCTTGGCGGCGAGGTCGCCGTAGATCGTCGGCTCGACATAGGCGCGGACGTCGAGCGGGAGCCAGAGCCGGGTCTTGCCAGAGAAGTCGAGGATCGGGCGCGGGAACCCATCGGCGAACCCGTTCCGGCGGCACCGCCCGTTCACGGTGTCCGCCACCTTGCCGGTCTCTTCGGCCACCCGCGCGGCATCCCACAGCGCGTTCCTGTTTTGCGGCCCGAGCATCAGGTGCTCCCTGACCTCGTCGGGCTGAACCGGCTCGAGCCCGAGCCGGACCCAGATCTCGCTCCAGGCGGTGCGGCGTCGCCTCGGCAGGCCGAGCGCCGTCATGAGCGCGCGCCGCAGGTCATCGGCGACGCCGAAATAGCGCGCGATCTCGTCGTTGGTGGCCATCGGAACCGGGGTGGGCTTCTTCTCCATGCCCAGGAGGTGGTTCCCGCCCGCAGAAGACGGAAACAGCCTCCGAAAGATTCTCTTGCGCTCCGAGATCCGGGAGCCAGGGCGGGCTCGCCCGATCGGCGGGCGAGCCCGTTCTTTCTCCGAGGCCGGTCCCGCTAAAGGGCGCCTGCTGCCTCGAGCGGCAGCAGCGCCTCGTCGAGCAGATGCTCGACGATCGCGAGGATGGCGCCGCGTTCCGTCACCCGCCACTCCAGCCCGTAGGGATCGTCCTCCCGACGCCGGCCTGCCCAGTGACGCTCCGCTTCGAGCGCCTCGACAACCATCTGGCGCCGGACGTGCCCGAGCATGCACCGGCAGGCTGCCGCGAGCCGGGCCGTGTCCGAGCCCGGATCGACCATGTCGTGATAGGTTGAGATCCGCGGCGTGAAGGCGGGCGCCGCGGCGTGCGCCCGGAACCCGATCAGGCGGAGCCAGCGGGCCGCCCCGAGCGCGCGGGCGCGGGCAAGGGCGATGTGCCGATCCTCGTCCATCACGCGCCCTCCCCGGCCATGCGAGCCTCGGCCGCGCCGAGGGCTTCGAGCGCTCGAACGCCCCGGTCGAGGGCCTCGGTGCAGATACGCGCGTTCTCCGCGCGCGGATCGTCGGGGTGAATGTCGACGACGAGGCGCATCTCGATTGCGCCGAGGTCGTCGGCCAGTTCGAGGCGCAGGAGCCGGAGCAGCGCCCGGAGGTCCGGGAGCAGGCCGACCGGCTCCGCGCCGCTGGCGATCGCGTCGATGAGCCGTTCGGCTCGGACTGCCCAGTCCGGCCCTCCGATCAGATCGGCGGCGCACACGAGGCGCTCGCCGTCTTCGCGGAGCCAGCCGAGGAAGCTCTCTGCGATGTGCGCATGCCGGAGCAGAGCTTGCGCGTCTCTGTCTTGTCGCATCTTGAACTCCTTCTTGATGCTGATGCGCTGGCTCGGGAGGCGAGCCAGTCAATCGGATCCGCTGCTCCGGATCCCGGGCGCGCTGCTCTGGCGGCACCTTGCCCCCTCTTCCTCCGTCTCCTGTCTCCCCTTCTGCTGTGCGACCCGTCGATCGCGCCCTCGCAAAGGGGAGCGCGATCAACGGGTCGCACGGCTTGTCTTCCATGCCGCCGCCGCGGGACTGGGACCGCAGAAGAAGTCGGCGACACGTGCCGGCCGCAACCTCGACCCGGAGGGGGTCGATGCCGTCCTCCCGGCCGCCGCACCAGACCTGCAGGCTGCCGCACGGCCGTGACCAACCCCTATGCGCGGGCAAGGCAGCTTGACGGCACGCGGCCTTGTTCGTCCGAGCGCACAACCCGGAAGCCCGCAATGGCTTCCTCCGGGCCCCCGGCTCGCTGATGTTCGCTCATGTCCCTGGTGATCTGGCTCGAAGGCCGAAGACGACCGGGATCATGCGCTCGCGCCTGACGAGCTCGCGCCAATGCTGCGATCTGTAGGATCCTTCATCCACTCGCGCGTTCGCGCAGCGGGCGCCGGCCTTACGTCGATATGACCCGTCAGTTGCACGCCGTTCGTGAAAGAGAGGCATCTCCGTTCTCCCTCGTCGCGCGCACCAGAAGTGGCAGCGCCGTCAAGGGAGTGGGTCGGCCCCGAGGGGGCCGGACCCGTCGTTGGTCAGTCGCTTGCAGTGTCGCCGGCTCCGCCAGCGCCCGAATCCGGCGTTTCCGACTCGTCCCCGGCCCGGGTGTCCGGCCGCTTGTCTTCGGGATGCCGCAGGTCTACCCGGATCGTCGAGTAGCTCCCGTTGTGATGCCGCCACGACTCCATCAGTCCTTGACGGAGCGCCTCGTCACGGCTTGCGTAGTAGCCAGCCGTGACGTCGCGGTCGTAGTCCGCGAGCAAACTCGCGGGGATAGAAATGGTCACCTCGACCATTTCAGGAGTTGCCGGCATTGCCGGTTCTTCAGCGTCGGTCATTTGACCTCCCTCGCTGCGACAGCTCCTTGCTGCAGGGAAAGAATTTGGCCGACCTCAAGAGGCACGAAGCGGAGAGAGGCGCTGTCTTCCGACGCTGGTTAATGCACAGCAAGTTTTCGATCCGCGTTCATGCGGGTCGTTGCGCCATCACCATTCGAAATGTCTATAATTGCTGGACACAGACTGATCGAGCACAATCCCAGGCGGGGTATGGGATGCTCACATGATCGCAGGCTGGCTTTCGCGCCGCCGCGCCGTTCGGCGTGACGCGGAGACAATGCTTCAGACGATGCCAGGGCGCGACGCTTGGCACGCTGCGCGAGAGCGCGGTCGCGACATGGCACTGCCGGAAGACGAACGAACACATTGGTGGCGCGTCGCTCGGATGATCAAGAACCGCACCGGCATCCAGCGCGGCATCTCCGGGTCAGGGCTCGCGCCACCGATCTGATCACGACAGCCGTCTTGGATTGCAACGCTCGGTTGATCTCGACAAGGTCCGCACGCATGGCCGACGTGTCGCAATCGGGCGTCGCAAGTCGCGCGCCGGTACCTGCATTCGGATGCAGCGGCCGGCTCTTGTGGTCGCTCTTGACCGGGCCCGGGCGACGCCACCGGCCTGCTTACCTGGGTGCTGATGATCACGTCCGCCGAGAACCGCGGCTGGGCCGTCGCCGGCGCTCGGTCCGCAGCGCCATCAGGCGCACCCCGCGAGGCGGCTTCAATCCCGAACTCAGGCCGCTCCGCGTTGATCCGGTCGGAACACGAACCTTGGCACCACGACCGGCCACTCCTCGCGCAGCGGTGGCGCATGCGTTGTCTGGCCGCACGGATCATGGCGCCGGCTCACCAGCCACGCGATCCGTGCTTCATCACACACGTATCCTTCCGGCGGGGCAAAGGCGCGGGACATCGTTCCGATCACCCCTCCGCTGCGGTTGTGGAGCCGCCAAAGACGTCGACCATTCTTCGTCTCGACAACAAGACGGACGCCGTCACCTGTCCTTGCGGCACGAAGAGCTCGGTACCAGCGTGTGCCGTCCGCGAGCCGGCCACCAAACCCGAGGTCTACCTCGCGCAAACTCGCGGCCCGATACAGCCGCTCCGTCGCCGCCGGCGCCACCTGGGGCACCACCGCGGCACGCCTTAGGAACGCCGCCGAGCCCTCGCCTTCCGGAAGGAAGGCGTGACGCGTCTGTCCTTCCAGCAGGCACAGCGACATGCGGGCCCGCGTTATCGCCACATAGAAGAGCCGCCGCTGCTCGTCCAAGTCTTCATTAAGCCGCGGCGTCCATGCGTCGTCGAGGACAACGACGTGGTCGAACTCGAGCCCTTTGGCGGAGTGCGCAGTGACAAGCGTCAGGCCGTCCGCGGCCTGGCCGTAGTCGCGCTCCCAGTCGCCGATCCATGCGAGAGCGTCTTGGGCGGAGATTTGCTCCAGTCCGAGATCGTCGGCCATGCGCTCCACCAGGCTGCCCAGAGCGACCCAGGTAGGGCCGCCGTCCTGCTCCCTGAGCCAGTCGCTGATGTGGTCGATTTGCACGATCGGCGCAGACCGGGACTGCAGCCAATCAACGAGTTGTCGGAACTCCAGAAGCTGCCACAGTTTCGGACGGTCGCGCGTATCGCGCCGGTCGGTCACCGGGATGCCCAAAGCCTCGCAGTAACTCCGGACTGGATCGAGCGCGTTCCAAGTCCGCGCAATGATCGCGGTCTTGGCCCACGACCACCCGTCCACAAGACCTGAGAGGCGTCGCAACTCCGAGACGGCTGCGAGCGCTTGATCACGAGGCTCGTCGAGACCCGTCAGGATCTGGACACGGCCCCGGCCGACGGGGTCGTGTTCCGAGAGCGTCCCGCCGGGCGGCGCGACGTCACGCACGGCGTCGATGCGGATCGGGTGCTCACGCTTCATGCGTTCCGATGCGGGCGCGATTACAGCATTGGCCGCCGTGATGATGTGGCGGGTCGACCTGTAGTTTTCCGTCAGGTATGAGGGCTGAGCCCGGAAATCTTCTGAAAAGCGACGGATGAACTCGACCGAAGCGCCGTTGAACCCGTAGATGGCCTGATCGTCGTCGCCTACCGCAAAGAGCGTGCGTCGACGGTCCGGATCGCTGCGCGCCAGTCCGGCGATCCCGGAAATCAGCGCGTATTCGTCAGGCCCTATGTCCTGATACTCGTCAACCAGGATCCAGCGATACCCCTCCAGCAGGCTCTCCTTCGCGTCGCTGTCGCCTTGCAACATGCGAACAGCATCACGCAGGATCGCGCGGAAATCCTCGCCGGCTGGCCGCGCCCCCACCAGGCTGCGCCCAGTGAGCCAGAGGGCGAAGCCGTGGCAGGTCCGCACGGTTACCCCACGTGCGCTGTCGCCCACCAGCGCCCGCAACCGCGTCCGGATCTCATAGGCAGCGTGCTGGTTGTAGGCCAGCGCAAGTATGCCGGCCGGGTCTTCTCGTCGGACCGACAGAAGATAGGCGATACGATGCACGAGAACGCGTGTCTTGCCGGATCCCGGCCCGGCGAGGACCAGCATGTTGGCTTCCGGGCGGTCGTTCGAGACGATGTCGATCTGGTCGCGTGCCCGCAGGTCGTCGACGATGCGCTTGTAGAGGGCCGGCTGCACTGGGCGCCGCGTCTCGGTCTCCCTCATGTCCGGCAACCATCGCTTCAGGAAGTCGGCAGTCTCCAGGGCGAAATAGTCCTGGACCAGATCCTGTGCCCGACCGGGATCCTCGAGGCCGAGTTCGGCATAGCGTGCCATGATGTGCACCTGCCGCGTCTGCTCGATATAGTGATCGGCAAGCGGCTGGAAGTCCGCCTCCACAAAGCGCCGCGTGTTGGGTGTCAGGGCCAGGGTAACCACGGGAGCGAAGAGAAACAGCCCCGATCCCACCACCAGTACGTCAAGCGAGTGCATCCACAGCAGCGCCCGGTCCACCACCCGCGTCCCCTGCGCGGTCATGAGGCCGCGCATCTCCATGTCCTGCTGCAGGAGCTCGTAGAACTCGGTGAGGCCGGCCGGTACGGGAAGGTCGGACCCGCGAGCCCCCCTCGGAAGGCGCCGCTCCAGATCGGCGACGAGCATGCCGGCGACCCGATGGCGCGTCTCGACGATCCTTCGCAGGTCATCCAGACTGTCGTGCAGCGTTATGTGCACGCGCTCCCGGCCCGCCGCCCGCAGGCTGATCGGCGGGGTGTCGTCGAGATCCCTCCGCCCGTCCATCGACATCGCGCGCAGCAGGCGCACCAGTTGATCCGGTCTCGGCCCGGAGAGGCCACGGTCCCGCATCGCCTGAGCAACGGGCCGCAGGTTGAGCGGGACGCCTGACGGTGAAGCTGCAAGCAGATCGGGCTCCAGAACATCCAGAAGCATGCGCTCCATTACCATCGCGTCCCGGAGGCGTTCGGAGACGGGGTTCTGGACGCCATGCGCGAGATGGCAAACGAGGTTGGTGTCGCGATGGATCAGGCCCATGCGATCCAGATCCCGCAGCATCTGTCGCACCTGGGTTCCTGACCGACCGATTTCGTCGCCGAGATCCTCGATCGTGAAGCTTGCGTCCGGAGGAGCTTCCAGAAGGCGGGACAGCAGCTTCAGCGTCACCTCAAGCCGCGGTCCGGAGACACCGTTGGCGCGCAACTCGCAGTCGGCCTCCTCCTTCGTCCGCACCCGCAGGCACGACGGCTCGACCGAGACCCGGTTCACGCCACGCCTGAGCAACCCTGCTTCCTCGAGCCAAGCGATCGCCGTGGTTACGCGCGTGCGGCCAGCGTTCTCGTGTCCTGGCGGGATGGCAGCCCGGCGCAGCACATCATCAATGCTGACGACCATGTCGCCGTCGCGGCCAAAACGCTGCGCCATGTCGCGCAGCGTCTTCAGGACGCGGCCGACCTCGCGCCGTGATAGCCGACCATCAGCCTGGCGACGGAAATGTAACTCGATCTGCGCGGGATCGAACAGGAGGCGGCAGACCGCCGGCGCGCCGTCGCGCCCGGCGCGACCCGCCTCCTGCAGATAGTTCTCCAGCGACGCGGGCACATCGGCGTGGACCACGCGCCGGATGTCGGGCTTGTCGACGCCCATGCCGAAGGCGTTGGTCGCCGCGATGGCCTCCAGACGGCCGGACAGGTACTCGTTCAGGACCCGCGACCGCCGCTCCCGCGGCAGCCCCGCGTGGTAGGCATCTGCGTGGAGCGGCAAAGCCTGCAATGCCTCGGCCAACCGCTCAGTCTCCTTCCGCGTCGCGCAATAGACGAGGCTCGCGCCACGCTCGCTCGTTTTCCGCGCCCGGCGAAGAAACCGAGGAACCCAACTCCTGGAAACTTGACCATCCTCGCCCGGCGCGGCCACCGCCTCGATGACGGCCAGGGCCTTGGACTGCCGCGTCACCGGCGCCACGTCGAATTTCAGGTTAGGCCGGGTAGCTCCGCCGTCGAACAGCAACATCCCACGGCCGGTCGCAGCCGCGATCTGCTCCCGGACATCTGCGACACCGCGCTTTGTGGCGGTCGCGGTCACGCAGAGGACCTGGGGCGGGGCGCCGGCGCCATTCACCTCGACCAAGCAGCGAACGGCGAAGCGATAATCTGGCCGAAAGTCGTGTCCCCATTTGCTGATGCAATGGGCCTCGTCGAAGACCCAAAGGCCGATCCGCCGATTGTCCAGCGCCTGTCGGATAGTGTTGTTGCGCAGCTGCTCGGGGGCGAGCAGGAGCATGCTGGCGTCGCCATAGACAACCTGTTCAAGCGCGTCCTGCCGATGCAGAGGGGACATGCTGCCGTTCACGACGACGCAGCTGTCGATTGCGTGGTTGCGGAGAAGGCCCTCACGCTGGTCAGACATCAGCGCGACCAGCGGCGAGAGTACCACAGTCAGATGATCGACGGCCGCATGCCGTTCGAGCGCCGGGAGCTGGTAGCAGACGGACTTGCCGGTCCCCGTAGGCAGAATCCCGAGTACATCCCGTCTATCTGCCAAGGCGTCGACGATGGCCTGCTGCATAGGGCGACCATCGTCCGTGCTCGGCGACGCCCGAAACGCGTCGTAGTCGAACCACCGCTTCAGTATGCCGGCGCTGTCCCGCCGGACCTGGCACCACGTGCAGGCAGGATCATCGCAGCTTTGGCCGCGTACACTTTCCAGGGCCTCCTGCGCATCCGGAAAGCGGCGGCGCACCCACGGCGAGAGGCCCGCTCCGGGACGGCCGGATCCGATGCGGGTCAAAAGGAAGGGCAGCATTGCATCGCCATCGCGCGCGAGCTGTTGGAGCACCCCGAATTGTGCCGTGCAGATCCGCCCCTGCGCCAGCCGCCCAATGGCCTCGGCGCAGGCAACCCAGGTCGGGGGAGCGCGGCCTCGGATTGCCGAGAAGATCTCTCCCCGCGCAAGTGCGGGACAATCGTGGGCCAAGCCGTGAATTGCCTCCGCCAGATCCGGGGAGGCGCGCCAAGTATGCGAAAGAGAAGCCATGGCGTCCACGAAAAGCTCCAGCGCGGCCTTGGCATCCGCCACCGGATCATTTGACCCGGCTGCGCCAAGCACGCCTTCGCGGTGAAGCTTTCTCAAGCGCAGCGCCCTCGGCTCCGGCCATGCGAGGGCCGCAAGCCACAGGGTGTCCACGTGGTGAAAGCCGCTGACGCCGCTGTCAGGCGCAGCTGCTTCCAGATGCGCAAGGTCGAAGTCGGCAAGGTTGTGTCCAATGAGAAGGCGTGCGCCATCGAGGTAACCGACAAGCCGCTCAACGCCGACGCTTGGCTCGCCTCCGTTCCATCTGAATGCCGCGTCGCGATCGGCCCGCACCGCACCGATGGCCTTGATCCGCGAGGTTTCTTGGCAAACCTCCAGATCGAGCCCCGCCAATCCAGGCAAACGTGCCAATATGTCGAACGGAGCCGCTTCACCTATCGGCAAGTCTCTGGCTCCGCTCGACCCCAACCCGCACACCCCTTTTTGCCGCACATCGAATGGGCACGTGGTAGCGCCGGCGGCGACCCAGACACCGGACATGTTCCGCGCGATCCAGCCAGTTGGTCAACCCTGCACCGCATCGGGCGCAATCTTCGAAGGGCTCCAATTCGATGCGGCCGGCCGGAAGGATCGGGTTGTTCGACAGGCGGACCCCGCTTCAGGCTTGGCGGGGAGCGAGCTTGGCGAGCTTCCGGAGGTTCTGGGCGCTGGCGGCCAGGAGGAATTCGTCCCGGGCGCCGCTCGGTCCGCGCAGGCGCAGCCGGTCGAGCTTCAGGATCCGCTTGAGATGCGCGAACAGCATCTCGACCTTCTTCCGCTGGCGCAGCGAGGTCACGAAGGCATCCGTCCTGGCGATGGATCGCGCGAGGTCCCGGGCGCCCTCGTGGATCGAGCGCAGGATCTTCCGCCCGGGCTCCTTCGGCGTGCAGCGGGGCTTCAGCGGGCAGGCGTCGCAGTCGGTCCTGCTCGCCCGGTATCGCATCATGCCTTCCTCATCGACGCCGCTGCGCGCGGTCCGGAACGGGCGCCGGTACTGGCGCAGCCACTTGCCGGCGGGACAGCGATAGGCGTCCTCGCGCCGGTCGTAGACGAAGTCCTCGCGGCGCAGGGTGCCGTGGCCTCGGCCTGCGTTGTCGATCACCGGGATGTGCGGCTCGATCCCCTGCTCGTGGACGAGCCAGGCCAGCATCTCGGCGCCGCCGTAGACCGTGCCGAAACGGCCGGAAACACGCTGAAATCGGGTTTGGACACATCCACCCATCCATAGAGTGGCGCATCAGGCGTCCACAACAACGTCGAGATCGAGCGCGAATTCCTTGAAGGCGGTGTTGACGGCGATCAATTTCTTAAACGCCGCGCGAGCCCCCGGCTCGTCCATGAAGACCCTTACGAATGGGCGGCACTCGGGATCGTTGTCGATATCATCTGCTTCCATCACCCGCCCCGCGATTACCCAAAATAGCCCGCAATCGAAAAGGCCGGCGTCCAGCGGGTAGGAACTTGTTCCGTCCCACTCCTGATAGTCCGAATTGCAGAGCGTGGAACGCATGTCCTGGAAATCGCCTTCGTAGTGCTCCAAGATGTCCGTCTGGATCCGCGGGATGTCGCGCGCAGCAGCGGAGGGAGCCACTTCGGCCTCGTGATCCTCTTCGATGTCATCGGCCGCGTCATACTCAAGCTCCCGGCTTGGCCGCAGCAAGCCGAGCGCAAAGAGGTTCCTCCGCTGCAAATCACTGAGCATCAGCGTCAACATTCTCTCTTCCTTCTATGGAAAGCCATCCGCCGTTCCGATGACTGCGGCGCACCGATCGCCAGCGGCAGCATCTGAAGGAAGATTATTTAACTGCCGGTGTAGATAGGCGAAGGGGTCCACGCCGTTCATCTTGCAGGTGCCGATCAGGCTGGCGAAGCGGGCCCAGTTCCGGCCGCCCTCGTCGTGGCCGGCGAAGAGTGCGTTGCGGCGGTTCATGGCCGGGCTGCGGATGGCGTTCTCGACCAAACGCGAGGGGGACATGCCGAAAATCCCTCCCGACCGCCTCAGGCGCATGGCAGATGCACTCTGCTTCGCGGCGGAATGCGCAAAGCCAAGCTGAGGGGCCGCCCGACGTGCTCGCAGGTGTCACAGGTCCTCGATCACCGCCATCACGACATGGGCGATGGCCGCGATCAGCAGCGCGAAGACGAAGGCGGGCGGCGACGGGCTCGGGAGGATCAGGAACCCGGTCACGAGGAT
>SKOX01000346.1 GCA_007119835.1 Paracoccaceae bacterium | reverse complement strand
CCTCGCGGCGCAGCAGGTCGCGGCCGACGAAGAGGCAGGGGCCGTCCGGGGCGGCGCGCCAGTCGGGCGCGATCAGGATGGCGGCGGTGGCGCATTCCGCGAGGTCGGTGGCGTCGGGCGTGCGCGAGCCGCGGTAGACCAGCGGGCCGAGGCCCTCGACCATGATCTCGGCCCGGCCGCGGCTGCGGACGATGCCGCCGCGTTCGGCCGCCGCTTCCTGGCCCGCGCCGTCGCCGTCGTTGCCGAGCCAGGTGTCGGCGGCGAAGCTGTTGCCGCGGGCGCTGTTGAGGGCGCGGCCCTCGGGCGTCATCACGCCGAACAGGCGGCCGTTGTCGGTGACGAGGATGTCGGGCCGGTCCTGGGCGGCCCAGATCAGGAAGCCCGCGGCAATCGGCACGACGCCCGCCGCGCGGCCGCGGCCGATCCAGAGGACGAGGAAGACGCTGCCCGCGGCGATCAGCGCAAGGCTCTGCCAAGGCCCGGCGGGGACGGCGCGGACCGCGCCCTCGAGGCCCGCGACGAATTCGGCGATGGCGAGGATGTAGCCGATGCCCGCGTCCATCAGCCACAGCGCCGGCGCGGCGATGCCTGCCAGGCTGCCGATGCCGGCCATCACCGCGGCGGGCATGACCATGAGGCCCATCGCCGGGACCGCGAGCAGGTTGGCGATCAGGCCGTACTGCGACATGATGTTGAAGTGAAAGGCCGAGATCGGCGCGGTGGCGATGCCGGCGATGGTCGAGGTCGCGGCGACGCCGATCACCGGCCGCACGAAGCGCCAGGAATGGCCCTGGGTCTCGCGCCACCAGGCCTGGCCGCGCAGCCAGTCGAAGGTCGCGACCAGCGCGGTGGTGGCGGCGAAGGACATCTGGAAGCCGGCCTCGACCAGGCTCTCGGGACGGATGATGAGCACGATGGCCGCGGCAATGGCGACCGAGCGCAGCGTGATCGCCGGGCGGTCGATCATCACCGCGACGAGGACGACGGCGGTCATCACGAAGGCGCGCTGGGTCGCGACGTTGGCGCCCGAGAGGACGAGGTAGCCGAGACCGGCGGCGAGCGCCACGGCGGCGGCGATCTTCTTGACCGGGAAGCGCAGCGCGACCGGAGGCACCAGCGCCAGGCCGTAGCGCAGCAGCGCGAAGACGAAGCCGGTCAGCAGCCCCATGTGCAGGCCGGAGATCGCGAGCAGGTGCGCGAGGTTGGTGGCGCGCAGGTGGTCGAGGGCCTCGGGGTCGATGCCGGCGCGGTCGCCGGTCAGGATGGCGGAGGCAAAGCCGCCGTTGCGCCCGGGGATCGCCGTCTGGATCCGTTCGGAGAGGGCGAGGCGGAGGGTGAGGACGGCCTCGGCGGGGGAAAGCCGGCCGGGCTCGGCAAGCTCGATCATCGGGGTGTTGGTGTAGCCGACGGCGCCGAGCCGCGCGAAGAAGGCGAGGCGGCGGAAGTCGAAGCCGCCCGGCTCGGACGGGGCCGAGGGCGGCGAGAGCCGGGCCTGCCCGATGATCCGCATGCCGGGCACGATGGCTTCGCGCGGGGTCGATTCGTCGAGGCTGATCCGGACCTGCGCCGGCGTCGCCTCGGGCTCGACGCCGTGCAGGACGACATCGGCGAGGGTCACCCGCAGGCGGCCGCCGGAGGAGCGGTCGATGCCGGCGATGCGGCCCTCGACGGGCAGGGTCATGGAGTAGGACAGGACCGGCGCGTACACCGCCGACGCCCGCAGGCTGCCCGCGACGACCCCGGCGCCGAGGCAGGCGGCGAGGACGAGCAGCATCCGTGCGGCGAGGCCGGTGCGGGTCGCGGTGGCGAGGCAGAGGGCGGACGCCGTGACGATGACGGCCAGCGCCGGCCAGCGCGGCTCGACCGGCAGGACGAAGTAGAGGCCGATGCCGGTGCCGAAGAACACCGGCAGCCAAAGGACGAAATGCGGGCGCTGGGCCTCGATCGCCGCCGCAGCCGCGCGCACACGGCTCGCGGCCGGTGCCGCCTCGGCATGCCCCGGCTCGCCCACGCCCGCGTCGCCTTGTGATACCGCCATGTCTTGCCCTAAAAGGCAGCGTGGCAGCGGCATGGTTAGCAGGGGGTTAAGACGGATGGAGCGACAGGACAGCGTGGTCACCCGCTTCGCCCCGTCGCCCACGGGCTTTTTGCATATCGGCGGCGCGCGCACGGCGCTGTTCAGCTGGCTGCACGCCCGCCACCACGGCGGACGCTTCCTCCTGCGGATCGAGGACACCGACCGGGCGCGCTCGACGCCCGAGGCGACGCAGGCGATCCTCGACGGCATGATCTGGCTCGGGCTCGACTGGGACGGCGAGGCGGTCAGCCAGGCGTCGCGCCAGGAGCGCCATGCCGAGGCGGCGCGCGCGATGCTCGACGCCGGCACCGCCTACCGCTGCTATGCGACCCAGGCCGAGATCGAGGAGTTCCGCGCGGCGGCGAAGGCGGCGGGGCGGCCGCCGCTGTTCGTCTCGTCGTGGCGCGACTGCGATCCGGCGGACGCGCCGGCGGACGCGCCCTTCGTGGTGCGGCTGAAGGCGCCGCGCGAGGGCGAGACGGTGGTGGACGACCTCGTTCAGGGGCGGATCGCCTGGCGCAACGAGACGATGGACGACCTGGTGCTGCTGCGCTCGGACGGTACGCCGACATACATGCTGGCGGTGGTGGTCGACGACCACGACATGGGCGTGACGCACGTGATCCGCGGCGACGACCACCTGACCAACGCCGCGCGCCAGACGCTGATCTACCGCGCGCTCGGCTGGCAGGTGCCGGCCTTCGCGCACATCCCGCTGATCCACGGGCCGGACGGCGCGAAGCTCTCCAAGCGCCACGGCGCGCTCGGCCTCGAGGCCTATGCCGAGATGGGCTTCCTGCCCGAGGCGATGCGCAACTATTTGGCCCGCCTCGGCTGGAGCCACGGCGACACCGAGTTCTTCACCACCGAGCAGGCGATCCTGTGGTTCTCGATCGACAAGGTCGGAAAGGCGCCCGCCCGCTTCGACCTCAAGCGGCTGGAGAACCTCTCCGGCCAGCACATGCGGGTCGCCAACGATGCGCATCTCCTGGCCGAGCTCGAGGCCTACGCCGTCCGGTATCGCGGGGGCGGCTTCACCGACGCGCAGCGGGCGGCGCTGATCAGGGCGATGCCGGGCATGAAGGAGCGGTCGAAGACCCTGGTCGAGCTCCTCGAGATGGGCCGCTTCGTGCTGGCCGAGCGGCCCTTCGAGCCGGACGAGAAGGCGGCGAAACACCTCGATTCGGTATCCCGTGGTATGCTGGCGCGATTGACTTCGCACCTGCGGGATGCTAGCTGGACCGCACCGGAACTTGAGGAAGAGGTCCGTCGATTTGCCGAGGGTGAAGGGCTTTCCCTGGGCAAGGTCGCCCAGCCGATCAGGGTGGCATTGACCGGGCGGACGATCTCGCCCAGCGTGTTCGACATGATGGAGATTCTCGGCCCCGACGAGAGCCTGGCCCGTCTTGAGGATCGCATCGGCGCGGGCGCCGACTG
>SKOX01000319.1 GCA_007119835.1 Paracoccaceae bacterium | reverse complement strand
GGGGGGGAACCATGCGCGATCCGGCGGCGAACGAGCGCCACAAGGCCGACCATGTCGAGCGGAGCGGCCTGCGCGTCGCACCCGAGCTCGCGTCGTTCATCGAGGAGGCGGTGCTTGCCGGGACCGGCGTCGAGGCCGGAAGGTTCTGGGAGGGCTTCGCGGCGCTCGTGAAGGACCTGACACCGAGGAACGTGGCTCTGCTCGAGCGCCGCGAGGAGATCCAGGCGCAGATCAATGCGTGGCACGTCCGGCGGCGGAACCAGCCGCACGACCACGAGGCCTACAAGGCCTTCCTCTCCGAGATCGGCTATCTCCTGCCCGAGGGCGAGCCGTTCGGCATCGAAACGGCGAATGTCGACCCGGAGATCGCGACGGTGCCCGGCCCGCAGCTCGTCGTGCCGATCACCAACGCCCGCTTCGCGCTCAACGCCGCCAACGCGCGCTGGGGCAGCCTCTACGACGGGCTCTACGGCACCGACGCGATGGGCAGCCCGCCGCCCGCCGGCGGCTACGACCGCGGGCGTGGTGCGCGGGTCGTGGCGCGCGCGCGGGTCTTCCTCGACGAGGCCTTCCCGCTTGACGGCACCAGCCACGCCGACGCGCGCCGCTACCATGTGAAGGGCGGCGCGCTGCTGGTCGACGACATGCCGCTGGTGGAGCCGGGGAAGTTCGCAGGCTACCGCGGCCACCCGCGGGCGCCCGACGCGGTGCTCCTGCGCAACAACGGCCTGCATGTGGAGCTCGTCTTCGACCGCACCCACCCGATCGGCGCCCGCGACCAGTGCGGGCTTGCCGACGTCCGGCTCGAGAGCGCGGTCTCGGCGATCATGGACTGCGAGGACTCGGTCGCCTGCGTCGACGCCGAGGACAAGGTCGCGGCCTACCGCAACTGGCTCGGTCTGATGGAGGGGACCCTCGCGGCGACCTTCGCGAAGGGCGGGAAGGAGGTCGTGCGCCGGCTGAACCCGGACCCGACCTTCACGGCGCCCGACGGCGGGAGCTTCTCGGTCAAGGGCCGGGCGCTGATGCTGGTGCGCAACGTCGGGCACCTGATGACCAACCCCGCGATCCTGGACGCCGAGGGCCGCGAGGTCTTCGAGGGCCTGATGGACGCGATGGTGACGACGCTCGTCGCGATGCACGACCTGAAGAAGACGGAAGGACCGCGCAATTCGGTCACCGGCTCGGTCTACGTCGTCAAGCCGAAGATGCACGGGCCCGACGAGGTCGCCTTCGCCGACGAGGTCTTCGGCCGCGTCGAGGACGTCCTGGGGCTGCCGCGCCACACGGTGAAGCTCGGCGTCATGGACGAGGAGCGGCGGACGAGCGTCAATCTGAAGGAGTGCATCCGGGCGGCGCGGCACCGGGTCTGCTTCATCAACACCGGCTTCCTCGACCGGACGGGCGACGAGATCCACACCTCGATGGAGGCGGGGCCGTTCAGCCGCAAGGACTTCATCAAGCGCAAGGCCTGGATCAGCGCCTACGAGAACCAGAACGTCGACATCGGGCTCGAATGCGGCTTCTCGGGGCGGGCGCAGATCGGCAAGGGCATGTGGGCGATGCCCGACAAGATGGCGGCGATGCTCGAGGCGAAGATCGAGCACCCCAAGGCCGGCGCCAACTGCGCCTGGGTGCCGAGCCCGACGGCGGCGACGCTGCACGCGCTGCACTACCACAAGGTGGACGTCTTCGCCGTGCAGGAGACGCTCAAGAAGGGCGGGCGGCGGGCCCATGTCGACGCGCTGCTCGACATTCCGGTGGCGGCCTTCCGCAAGTGGACGCAGGACCAGATCCGCCGCGAGGTCGAGAACAACGCGCAGGGCATCCTCGGCTACGTGGTGCGCTGGGTCGATCGCGGCATCGGCTGCTCGAAGGTGCCGGACATCAACGATGTCGGCCTGATGGAGGACCGCGCCACCTGCCGGATCTCGGCGCAGCACATCGCCAACTGGCTGCACCACGGCGTGGTCACCCGCGACGAGGTCATGGCGATCATGCGGCGCATGGCCGAGGTCGTCGACCGGCAGAACGCCGGCGACCCGGACTACCGGCCGATGGGCCCCGACTTCGACGGCATCGCCTTCAGGGCTGCCTGCGACCTGGTCTTCGAAGGGGTGACGCAGCCGTCGGGCTACACCGAGCCGATCCTGCACGCCCGTCGCCTTGAGCTGAAGGCCGCCGAGGCGGAGTGACGGCTGCGCCCGCGTCCGGAGGCGGCCGCCCGGTCCGGCCGGATCGCCTGCCGACCGGCGGGGCAGGATGAAGCCGAAGGAAGCCGGGACGGCACGGACGGGCGGCGGCGGCATGGCGGCGGTGCGCACGGGCCTCGCGCGCGTGGTACCGGGTCTCCTGCTCTGCGCCGCGATCGGGGCGGCGGCGAGCTTCCTCTCCGGCCATTATGGCGGGCCGGCGATGCTATTCGCGCTCCTGCTCGGGATCGCCTTCGGCTTTGCCGGCGAGGGCGGGCGGGCCCGGGCGGGGGTCGAGGTCGCATCGGGCTTCGTGCTGCGCCTCGGCGTCGGGCTGCTCGGCATCCGGATCACGCTGGACGAGATCGCGGCCTTCGGCTGGCAGACGCCCGCCGTCGTGGCGGGGCTGATCGCGCTCACGATCGCGACCGGCTTCGCGGCGGCGCGCCTGTTCGGCCGGCCATGGCGTTTCGCGCTGCTGGCGGGCGGCGCGGTGGCGATCTGCGGCGCATCGGCGGCGCTCGCGATCGCCGCCGTCATTCCTCGCACCGACCGGACCGAGCGGGACACGCTCTTCACGGTGGTCGCGGTCACGACGCTCTCGACGGTGGCGATGGTGCTCTACCCGGTGCTCTTCGGCCTCCTGGGGCTCGACGACCGGGGGATCGGCTTCCTGATCGGCGCGACCGTCCACGATGTCGCGCAGGTGGTGGGCGCAGGCTACTCGGTGTCCGACGAGGCCGGAGACGCCGCAACGATCGTGAAGCTGATGCGGGTCGCCATGCTGCCGGTGGTGCTGGTCGCGATCGCCCTCGCGCTCCGGGCCACGGGCGCCGGGAGCGCCGCGGCGCGGGTGGCGCTCCTGCCCTGGTTCATGGTGCTGTTCATCGCGCTCTCCGCGGCGGCGAGCGTGGCGGCGCTGCCGCCTGCGCTGACCGGAGCCGTCGAGGCGGCCTCACGCGCCATGCTGCTGACGGCGATCGCGGCGCTCGGGGTCAAGACCTCGCTGAAGGCGATGCTGGCCTTGGGCGGCGGCCACGTCTGGGTGGTGACGGTCGAGACCCTGGTGCTGCTCCTCGCGGCGATCCTCGCGTTTCACGTCTTCCTGGCGGCCTGACAGCGGCCGCCGCGCGTCCCGGCGCCTCGGCTGGGCCGCCCATTGGCCCGGCTTCGGGCCCGGCGGGTTCTTCGCCGCCGCCCGGATCGCTGTCAGGCAGGGCAATCGCTTGAAGTGACAGAAGGTGGATTTCCGGAGGGAGTTTCGTGTGAATCTATGGGGGCCTCGGCAACGCGAGGTGCTCCATGGCCAGCCCGTCCCTTCTTGACCACT
>SKOX01000122.1 GCA_007119835.1 Paracoccaceae bacterium | reverse complement strand
CGCGGGCGGGCGGGTGGGGCGACCGGCCGGGGCGCGCGGACCCCGCGGCCGCGCCTATACGTCGAGTTCCTCGACGAAGCGGGCGTTCTCCTGGATGTACTGGAAGCGCAGCTCCGGGCGCTTTCCCATCAGACGGTCGACGAGGCCCGCGGTGTCGCCCGGCTCGTCGTCTTGGACCGAGACCCGGATCAGCGTGCGCGTCGCCGGGTGCATCGTCGTCTCCCTGAGCTGCGCGGGCATCATCTCGCCGAGACCCTTGAACCGCGACACCTCGATCTTGCCGCGCCCGCCGAGGCCCTTGGCCAGCAGCGCGTCCTTCTCGGCGTCGGTATGAACGTAGGCCGAGCGGCCGCCTTGGGTCAGACGGAAGAGCGGCGGGCGTGCGAGGTAGAGGTGGCCCGCGTCGATCAGCGGCCGCATCTGCGTGAAGAAGAAGGTCATGAGCAGTGCTGCGATGTGCGCCCCGTCGACATCGGCGTCGGTCATGATGATGACCCGCTCGTAGCGCAGGTCCTCGAGCGAGAGCTTCGCCCCCGGCTGGACCCCGAGCGCCAGCGTCAGGTCGGCGAGCTCCTGGTTCTCGCGGAGCTTCGAGGAGGCGGCGCCGAGCACGTTGAGGATCTTGCCCCTGAGCGGCAGGACGGCCTGGGTCTTGCGGTCGCGGGCCTGCTTGGCCGAGCCGCCGGCGCTGTCGCCCTCGACGAGGAAGATCTCGGTGCCCTGGCGGCTGCCTGCGGAGCAGTCGGCGAGCTTGCCGGGCAGGCGCAGCTTCTTGACCGCGGTCTTGCGGCTCGTCTCCTTTTCGGCGCGCCGGCGCAGCCTCTCCTCGGCGCGGAGCACGAGGTAGTCGAGGATCGCGGTCGCCGTGCGGGTGTCCGCCGTCAGCCAGTGGTCGAAGCGGTCGCGCACCGCGCCCTCGACGAGGCGTGCGGCCTCGGCCGTGGCGAGGCGGTCCTTGGTCTGACCGACGAACTCGGGCTCGCGGATGAAGACCGAGATCATCGCCTGGCCGAGCGCCGCGTCCTCGCGCGTGATCTGGGCCGCCTTGCGGTTGCCGGCGAGCTCGCCATAGGCGCGGATGCCCTTGAGGATCGCCGCCCAGAAGCCCTGCTCGTGGCTGCCGCCCTCGGGCGTCGGGATGGTGTTGCAGTAGGACTGGGTGAAGGCGTCGGCCTGGGGCGTCCAGTTGATCGCCCACTCGACCGAGCCGACGGTGCCTTCGCCGAAGCGCTCGGCGAAATCGACGCGCCCGGCGAAGGGCTTGTCGGCATAGGTCTGGGCACTGCCGAGCCGTTCTGCGAGGTAGTCGGCGAGGCCGCCGGGAAAGTGGAAGGTCGCCTGCTCTGGAACGTCGGCCGCGGCATGCGCCGGGTGACAGCGCCAGCGGAGCTCGACGCCGGAAAAGAGGTAGGCCTTGGAGCGGACCATGCGCACGACGCGCGCGGGCTTCAGGCGCTGGGAGCCGAAGATCTCCGCGTCAGGGTGGAAGGTGACGGTGGTGCCGCGCCGGTTCGGAGCTGCCCCGAGCGCCTCTAGCGGCCCCAGCGGCAGGCCCCGGGAGAAGGACTGGCGGTAGAGCTGGCGGCCGCGGGCGACCTCGACGGTGACGCGGTCGGAGAGGGCGTTGACCACCGAGACGCCGACGCCGTGCAGGCCGCCCGAGGTCGCGTAGGCCTTGCCCGCGAACTTGGCGCCGGCATGCAGCGTGCAGAGGATGACCTCGAGCGCCGACTTGTCGGGGAAGCGCGGATGCGGGTCGACCGGGATGCCGCGGCCGTTGTCGCGCACGGTGACGGAGAGATCCTCGTGCAACTCGACCTCGATGCGCGTGGCGTGGCCGGCGACGGCCTCGTCCATGGCGTTGTCGAGCACCTCGGCCACGAGGTGGTGCAGCGCCCGCTCGTCGGTGCCGCCGACATACATTCCCGGGCGGCGGCGGACCGGCTCGAGGCCCTCGAGCACCTCGATCTGGTCGGCGCCGTAGGCAGCGGCGGCCTCCTCGGCGAAGAGGTCGCGGGCGGGTGTGGCGGATCGGTTCATCGGTTCCTTTACCGTCATCTTGGGACGGACTGCTCGCGCGCGACCATATCTTGTTTGCACGCCGCAGAATAGGGGGATTGGCGCCGGGCGCCGGGCCGCGGTAGTTAAGGCGGATGACCGCGATCCTGCAAGACCGGCTGCGCGAGATGCCCTGGATGGCGCCGCACACCTGGCGGCTGCCGGGGACGGCGCCGGTGCCGCTTTCGAACTGGTTCGTCCGCGACGAGGCCCATGACGCGCAGATGGCGCTGCGCGATCGGCTGATCGCCGCGCGCCCGGAGGCGGTGCTTGCGGGCGACATCTCCGGAGCGGCAGCGCGGGAATTGCTGGCGGTCATCCTGGCGGAGACGCGGCTTCCCGTCGCGGACGGGGCGGCCTTGCGAACCGACGGCGCGCGGGTGGACCTGACAGGTGCGCCGCTGGCGGTGGCGGCGCGCCTTGTGCAGGAAGACCTGCTGCTGCTCGAGAAGCCGCCCGGAGAGGCCGAGCATCGGCTGGTTGCCGGATGCCTCTGCTTCCCGGCGCACTGGACGCTCGGCGAGAAGCTCGGCGAGGGGCTCGCCCGGATCCACCTGCCGGTCGCGGCCTACGATGCCGGGCTCGCGCGGCGGGTTCAGCGCATGCTCGACGGACTGGCGCCGATGCGGCCGCTCAAGCGGGCAAACGTCGCCCGCCACGCGCGGCCCGCGCTCTTCGCGCCGCTCCGCGAAGGCGACCCGCGGCCGCCGGCGACGGGCGGCTACCTCCGGGTGGAGCGGCAGTGCCTGGTGAAGCTGCCCGCGACCCGGGCGGTCGCCTTCACGATCCACACGAGCCTGGTCGCCGAGGCAAGCCTCGACGCGACAGCGCGGGCGGCGCTCGAGCGTGCCGACCCGCACGCGGCGGGCAAGGCGACGTGAGCGAGCGCCCGCGAGGATCACCGCCGGACGCCGGGCGTGGCGATGTGGACCCACCGCTGGCGCTGTGCGCATGCGATTGGTAAGAGGCAAGCGCGGCAATGTGGCGACCCGGCGGGCGCGATTGTCTGACGGGTCGCCCGGGGCAGCCAGGGAAGCGTGGCCGAGTGGTTGAAGGCACTGGTCTTGAAAACCAGCAACGGGGAAACCCGTTCGTGGGTTCGAATCCCACCGCTTCCGCCAGCACGCTCCGCGAGCGTCCCGAACGCCTGCGCGCTGCACGTTCAGCCAAGCAAACAGGATGCGCAACCGCGCGATCGGGTCACAAGCGGGTGCTTTCCGAGAGTGCAGTCTGACCGGCGCCAGAACGGCTCCCGACCTGGGCCCGGTGCGTCAGGAGCCGGGGACACCGGCGCCGAAATACCGCAGGCAATCAGCCGGGCTCGCTCTCCCGCAACTCGCGCGAGACGCTGGCGGAGCGGCGGCCGGGCACGGCGGCCAGACGCGAGACGAGCACGTAGAGGCCGGGGACCACGAGGAGCGTGATGGCCGTTGCCCCGACGACGCCGGCAAGAACCACGGCGCCGATGG
>SKOX01000172.1 GCA_007119835.1 Paracoccaceae bacterium | reverse complement strand
GCCGCCGCCGAGCTCGATCACCGTGCCGTCCATCAGCACCATGGTGACGCCGAGCAGGTTGTTCGTCGTCACGCCGTACTTGAGGCAATGGGCGCCGCCGGAATTCATCGCGATGTTGCCGGCAATGGCGCAGGCAAGCTGCGACGACGGATCGGGGGCGTAGAACCAGCCCTCGCCCTCGACGGCGCCGGTGACCGCGAGGTTGGTCCGGCCGGACTGCACGCGGACCAGCCTGTTGTCGTAGTCGATCTCGAGCACGTCGGTAAGCCGCGCGACGCCGATCACCACGCTGTCCGAGGTCGGCAACGAGCCGCCGGCGAGGCTCGTGCCCGCGCCGCGGGGGACGACCGGCACGCGCTCCTCGTGGCAGATGCGCATGACGGCCGCGACCTCCTCGGTCGTCCGCGGCAGCACCACGGCGAGCGGCGGGCAGACGTAGGCGGTGAGCGCGTCGCATTCGTAGGCACGCAGCTCCGCCGGGTCGTCGATCACCGCCTCGCCGGGCAGGGCCGCTGACAGTCGCCGGACTATGTCGGCCTTGCGCGAAATGATGCGCGCGTCCGCCTGGGGCATTTCCATCGGCCATCTCCTCCCATGTTACCGGTCAAGATAGTGCCAAACCCGATCCGCAGAAAGGGTGGCCCGCAGACGCAGGCCCGCCGCTCGTCGTCGCCGCGCCGACCCATACGTTTCCCATACGTCTTCCATACGCTTTCCCGACGGTTTTCAGACAGCGCCAGACGCCTTCGATGCCGGCGAGCCGCGCGGCTGGCCGCCAGACACGCCTCATGCTCGCGGAAGACGAAGAAATTCGTTCCCACGTGGCGGCAATTTCTATATATTGGCGGCGAGGACAGGGAGTAACGCATCATATGGGCCAGATAATCACCTTTGCCCAGCAGAAGGGCGGTGCCGGAAAGACCACCGTGCTCGCGCACCTTGCCGCAGCCTGGACAGCAGACGGTCGCCGCGTCGCGCTCGTCGACCTAGACCCGCAGAAGTCGCTGACCCGCTGGGCCACCCTCCGCGCCGACCCCGCGCTTCAGCTCGTGGATTCAAGGGATTACCGTGCGGCCTCGGATCTTCGTACCGCGTCGAGGACCCACGACCTCGTGCTCGTCGACTGCCCCGGCGCCGCCTCGCCGCTGCTCGACGCCGCCCTCCGCGAGAGCAATCTCGTCATCGCTCCCTGCCAAGCCTCCGCGCTCGACGCGTGGGCGACCCAGTCGATCTGCGAGGCAGCCGAGCGTCAGCGGACGCCGATCCGCATCCTGCTGAACCGCATTCCGCCGCGCACGTCGTCGATCGAGGACGTGCTCGCCGCGCTCGGGCCGCGCACTGGCCTCCTTCTCGAGTGCCGCCTCGGCAACCGCGTCGCCTTCAGCCAGGCGCTGCTGTCGGGACGGACGGCGCCTGAGCTCTCCCGACGGTCGCTCGCAGCCGACGAGATCGCGGCCCTTCGCGCGGAGATCGACGGTCTGCTGGCGGACGCGCTCGCCGCCTGAGCCGCTGTGGCCTCCGGTCGCGCCGCCGAAGCCACGCCGCCGGCGGCCCCTTGACTTGCAGGCCCCCACACGGGAAGGACAAGGACGCGGGGCGCAGCGTATGGGGCGCCACGCTGTCCTAGGGTCTGCTCGAGGGGGTTTTTCAAACGTGAAGAAGGTCTATTCCAACGCCGCCGAGGCGCTCGACGGCCTCCTCTTCGACGGGATGACCATTGCCGCGGGAGGGTTCGGCCTTTGCGGCATTCCGGAGAACCTGATCGCCGCCATCCGGGACGCCGGCACCAAGGATCTGACCGTCGCCTCCAACAATTGCGGCATCGACGACTTCGGCCTCGGCATCCTGCTGCAGACCCGCCAGATCCGGAAGATGATGTCGTCCTATGTCGGCGAGAACGCCGAGTTCATGCGCCAGTACCTCTCGGGCGAGCTCGAGCTCGAGTTCAACCCGCAGGGCACGCTCGCCGAGCGGATGCGCGCCGGCGGCTGCGGCATCCCGGGCTTCTACACCAAGACCGGCGTCGGCACGGTGATCGCCGAGGGCAAGGAGCACAAGGAGTTCGACGGCGAGACCTACATCCTTGAGCGCGCCATCGTCGCCGACCTCTCGATCATCAAGGCCTGGAAGGGCGACGACACCGGCAACCTGGTGTTCCGCAAGACCGCGCGCAACTTCAATCCGCCCGCGGGCATGTGCGGCAAGGTCTGCGTCGCGGAAGTCGAGGAGATCGTCCCGCGCGGCTCCCTGGATGCGGACGGCATCCATCTGCCCGGCATCTACGTCCACCGCCTGATCCAGGGGAGCCACGAGAAGCGGATCGAGCAGCGCACGGTGCGGAAAGTCCAGGGAGAACGATGATGTTTGCGGAGGAAGAGGGACCGGTCGAGGCTGCCACCGGCTTCGCCGATCAGTTCGTGGACGCGGGCGTCGCCAAGCTCGACGGGCTGTTCGGGGCCGGCTACGCCAAGGCGAACCCGCAGGCGCTGGCCGCCTACATCGCTGCCTGCGCTGACAATCTCAATGCGTTCATGACGGCCGCGGCGGCGGTTCGTGACGATAACGCTTTCGACGAGGCGATTGCAGCCTTGGAGAATGAGCAGCCGCCCGCGCCGAAGCCGAAGGGGAGACGCCGCTGATGCCATGGACCCGCGACCAGATGGCCGCCCGCGCCGCCAAGGAGCTCGAGGACGGCATGTACGTCAACCTCGGGATCGGCATTCCGACACTGGTGGCGAACCACATTCCCGAGGACGTCGAGATCACGCTGCAGTCGGAGAACGGCATGCTCGGCATCGGGCCGTTCCCGACGGAGAACCAGGTCGATCCCGACCTGATCAACGCCGGCAAGCAGACGGTCACCGAGCTGGCCCGGACCTCCTATTTCGACAGCGCCGCGAGCTTCGGCATGATCCGCGGCGGCAAGATCGCCTGCGCCATCCTCGGCGCGATGGAGGTGGCCGAGAACGGCGACCTCGCCAACTGGATGATCCCCGGCAAGCTCGTGAAGGGCATGGGCGGCGCGATGGACCTTGTGGCCGGCGTGCAGCGCGTTGTGGTCATCATGGACCACACCAACAAGGCCGGCGAGTCAAAGCTGCTGAAGGAATGCACGTTACCGCTGACCGGCAAGGGCGTGGTGGATCGCATCATTACCAACCTTGGCGTGTTCGACGTGGTGGAGGGTGGCCTCAAGCTGGTCGAGCTCGCGGACGACGTCACCGAAGAAGACGTCCGGAAGTACACCGAGGCCACGCTCGTCAACTGACGGCGCAGGCGCGCTGGCCGCAGCGGGTTTCCCGCGGACGCCCGTTTCACGGCGGGAGCGCACGGCGCGCCATCTGGCCCGCCTAGCGTCGGCGCGACGTAAGGTGCTGCGTCCGGCCCCGGCTTGATCGCCGGTCAGTTCCCCAGGGAGCGGGAGATCGCGCGGGCGATGTCGTCCGCGAGCTTCTCGAGCTCTCGCATCGCGGCTTCCTGCGGGGTGCTGGATCCCCGACGCTGCTGCTGGGGCTGCTGCGGCGGCGGCGCTG